>JAFVXN010000113.1 GCA_017501125.1 Clostridia bacterium | reverse complement strand
TGAAAGACGCTGCTTCCGCATCCTTCGGCTACACCGAAGAAGAAATCGTATCTTCCGACATCATCGGTATCACCTACGGTTCCTTGTTCGACGCTACGCAAACGAAGTGCATGCCTATGGGCGACGGCACCACGCTTGTTAAAGTCGTATCCTGGTACGACAACGAAAACTCCTACACCAGCCAAATGGTTAGAACGATTAAGTACTTCGCAGAACTTTAATCGAAAGAGTTTGTCCAAAAACAAAATCAACCCGAGCATTCCGCTCGGGTTTTTTGTTGTTCTTTTAGGCGCTCGACGAAATCTCGTCTAGACGCCGACCATCGTGATTTAGCCTAAAATTCCTTAAGAGGTTAAGTCAAATATCGTGGCCACTGGAGACGGGTTTTTCCTTGCAACAGCAACACCACGGCACTAAGCGCCACCAACAGCGCACACGCGACCGCGTAGGAAAGGAAGGTATGCGAAAAGCCCAATAGCCTGCACCCGATTTGGGCGGCGAGGATTGCCGTCCCTTGCGCGCAATAGACGACCGTGCTGACCTTGCGCATAACGCGCGCACCTTTTACCTTAAGCGGAGATTGCACGGCAAAAAGGAAAAGACACAGCGCCGTCGGCACCAGCATTACCGCCGCGTCCGTACTGGTCACAGGCACGAACTCTCTAACCACTATCACCTCTACGTAGAAAAGGGATATCGACGTCAACCCAAGCGCCAAATAAAGCCACGCAGGCAACTTAGAAAACGTTTCCTTCTTGTCCGCTATCGTCTTGCCCAAAGCAAAGAAGAATATCCCGCCGATGACACTGTTGCAAGGAGAGGCTACGTATTCGTTCAGAAAGGTCGTAAACTCTTGCGGGAGAAAAGCCGAATACAAGGACGTAGCGACGCAAAAGGCGTACGTCACGCCCGTCACGATTAGAATCACCCAGTTGGGCAATTTTTTCGCAAGCAAATACACAACCCATGCCCCCAAAAGGCTACCGATAAGATACCACGACCCCATAAACGAGGAAGACAAGGCACAATCTCTTATGAAAAACAACCAAGTTTTTACGTCCGTAAGACCTGGTACGTACAAACGAACGTAAACGACGTACGGTAAATTGAACACGAACCACACCGCGTATAACAATAATATTCGACGGGTGTATTTCCATACTCCTTGCGCAGAAAGTTCTTCCCCCTCTTTCTTCCTAAATAATAAGTAGGAAGACGCTATAAAGAAAAAGGGAACGCACCAACGCGCCAGCAACTGCACCCCGAAGAATTGCGCGTTCGCGTTGAAACTGCTAAGCGCACTGGCGTGCATCGTAAAAATCAATATGCTGCCAACTAATTTTAATAAGTCTACCGTATCATAATTGTGCCTTCTTTCTTCCATATCTTTTATTCGCCTTCCGTTCTATTTTCTTCGTCGTATCTTTGGAGCGCCGCCTCGACCTCCGCCCCTTCTTCAGGCGTCTCGATTACGCTCAGCGTGTTGTTCTCGTCGAAGGCGTAGGCAAGCAGATGGTTTTCATCCTTTTCGTTGTAAAAGACGGCGTAATCTTTTTGAAAGGTTTCGCTGTGATAGGTGAACAGCACCTTAAAGACGAGTTGCTCCCCGTCCGCCGTCGTCATCATCAAAATATTGTTGATTTTCTTTTCCATATTTTTCTCCGCACAGTTTATCCAAGCAAACCAAAATTTTCTTTTTTATTAATACGTATACGTTTCAAAACCTTCCGCCCAAAAAGTCTTATCCAACAATTTTGGTTTGAAAAACCTGAACACTTTCTTTATCTTAAATCCATCTTGAGCATCGCAAAAACCCATTTGATTCTTTAATTTCACAACCGCACTTTTTGCATATTCTTCCGTGCCATATATCCCAATCTCTTTTCTCTCTATATGATTG
>JAFVXN010000112.1 GCA_017501125.1 Clostridia bacterium | reverse complement strand
GGGTGAAGAAAGGAAAACGAGGTGTCAACGTGAAATTTTATAGGATAATAGCAGCAAAGAAAAAGACGGGAGAAAATACGGACAATACCAAGGAAATAACGAGAGAGCAAAAACAAGACGTCGCAACGAAGACGGACGCTTTTTTGGAAGAAAACGAGGAGAGTGCGACGATTTTTTGCTCGACTTTGGGCAGGGAGATAGAAACCGTCTGTTGCGTAAAAGACAATCGAGTAGATGAAAAGCAATTTGGCGCCGTTTTTATGGAGAAGTTGGGATTAGAATACGATCGGTTGGAAAGCAAGGAAGTGATGATGATCAGTTTTTTGAGCGCATTACGCGCGGCACTTCGCGCGGGACTAATCGTAGACGACGACCGCATAGCAGAGTTTGCGGGGGTGACGACTTTCTATGACGGTTGCACCAACTATTTCAACGAAAAAATTGCAGACGACAACAAAACGGAAGAGGAACTATTGCAAGACGTTGCGACGTATCATTTGAGCCTTGAATATGAGGAAGAGTTGCGGCGCATTTTTGCGGGAAAGAAAAGGGAACTTTTTATAGGCAATCCTGTCTCATATTTGATTATTTCAAAGGACGACGACGCTCGCAGAATGATGATTAGAGGGCTGGTTTCTGCTTTGTATAAAAAGGGGCGTTTGCAATCCAAGCGGTATATGATCGTCGATATTGCCTTGTCCCAGTGCACGGCGGAGCGTTTGGAGGAGTTGTATAAGATCAATCAGGGGGCTACGATATACTTGAAGACGTCTTCGCGCAACTTTTCAGACAGTGCGCATTTGCACGGTTTTTTGAGTATCAAAAAGGCGTGCGAGATAGCCAAGAAACACAGCGCAAAAACGCTGACGGTGTTTTGCATTTCGCAAGCGTCCGACGAGTACCGCAATATGATAGAAAATCGTATGTTAGGGTCGCCGCTCGTCGTATTCACGGATAATTTGTATACAAAAGAGGCGGCGCAATCGTTGCTTGAAGAAATGGCAAAAAAGGAAGATTTTGTCCTTTCTGAGGCACTTTTGGAAAAGGTGCAAAGGAGCGAGCGTAGTTATGCCTATTGCGATCTTGTCGAGACCTACAACACTTGGCGGACGAAATACGTGAGTACGGAAGTTTTTCCAGAATATAAAAAATACGTGACGCACGTAGAGGAGAAGAAACAAAAGTCTCTTGATTCTAACGCCTATAAAAAATTGCAAAAGATGATAGGACTTGCGCAGGCGAAAAAGGTGATCGACGGGGCTATCAATTATTTTAAGTTGCAAAAGGAGTATAAAAAGAGAGGGATAAAATTTAGTCGTCCTGCTATGCATATGTGCTTTACAGGCAACCCTGGTACGGCAAAAACGACGGTAGCACGGCTTATTGCCGCGATTTTGAAGGAAAACGAGATCCTTAGCGAAGGTCGGTTGATTGAAGTGGGAAGAAGCCAACTAGTAGGCGAGTACGTCGGGACGACGGCGCCTAAGGTGAGAGAGGCGTTCGAGGAGGCAAAGGGATCGATTCTCTTTATTGACGAGGCGTATTCGCTGTTAGACGATAAAAAGGGGCTGTACGGGACGGAGGCGATCAACACCATCGTACAGGAGATGGAAAATCGTAGAGAGGATACTATCGTCATCTTCGCAGGATACAAAAAAGAAATGGAAGATTTTTTGGCGTGGAACCCAGGGTTAAAATCTCGTATTGCCTTTCACGTCCCCTTTGACGATTACACGGAAGAGGAACTTTTCCAGATTACCGAACACATCGCAAAAGAGCGAGGGATGATTATCTCTAAAGACGCGAAGGAAAAACTGCTAAAAATCTACGCCGAAGCGAGGGCGGATAAAGCCTTTGGCAACGGTCGCTATGCACGCAATATTTTAGAGAAGGCGAAGTTTCATCAGGCGAATCGCTTGGCGAAAAACGACGTTAATTTTATATCCGACGAAGAAATTTGCACGCTGAAAGCGGAAGATTTCGAGGCGGAAACGGGTGGGAATGAACCTCGTCCTAGGCTTGGCTTCGGGGAGTAAAGGATAGAAAAAAAACTGTCCTAAATCCCTTAAAGGGCTTGTAATAAAACGGCGATTATGATATAATGCAAAAAAAGCATGGGGTACCAGAATGGAAGAGAATAAAAAACTTGCTCTGCTTCGGGTGTTGGATATTTTGAAAGAGCATAGCGATATGGATCATCCGTTGACGCAAGAGAGAATCGCGGAGTTGTTAGCCAAAGAATATGGCATCGTCGTCGACGTAAAACTTGTCGGCAGACAACTTTCCCTTTTGCACGAGGCGTTCGATAAGCCTAATTCGCCTATCGTATTGACGAGTGAGCATAGAAAAGGGACGTACGTAGAACAGCGTGAGTTTGAAGACAGCGAGTTGCGCATGCTGATTGACGGGGTGTTGTCGAGCAGGCACGTCACGGCAAAATATTCTAAGGATTTGATTGAAAAATTGTGCCGACAGTCCAACAAATATTTCCGTCCGCGCGTCAAGAATATCTATTCGGTCGACGACTGGAATAAGACGGACAATATGTCGGTATTTTTGAACGTAGAACTAATCGACGAGGCAATCGTGAAGGGAAGGCGTATTAAGTTCGCCTACAACAAGTACGGGGCAGACAAGCGATTGCATAAGACGAGCACCCCGAGGGTAAGCCCTTATCAATTGCTTTTGCACAATCAAAGATACTATTTGATGGCGTGGAACGAACGCTTTTCGCAGATGCACTTTTACCGTTTGGACAGGATTACGGAGATTGAGATCTTGGACGAGCCTTTGACGGATATCCACAACGTCCCTGGCTACGAAGGTGGGATTGACTATCAAAAGATTGCCTCGGGGTTGCCGTATATGTACACGGACAAGTTGGAGCGCGTGGAGATGCTGGTGGACGAAGGGGTGTTGGATCAAGTTGTCGATTGGTTCGGCACAAAGGTAAAGATTGAAAAATCGGGCGATAGATACAAGGTGAGCCTTTTGGCGAGCCCAAGGGCGATGGAGTACTGGGCTTTGCAGTACGTGAAAAACGTGGAAATAATCGCGCCGAAATCCTTGCGTGAGCAACTTAAAGCCACCCTGCAAAAAGCCGTTGAGCAATACCGATAACGTAATAGTCTTAAAAGAGAGGTT
>JAFVXN010000111.1 GCA_017501125.1 Clostridia bacterium | reverse complement strand
GAAAAGCCAGACAAAATCTACTCTACGGAAGACGTCGATACTTTCAATCCTTCAAAAGTGCAACTCTATTGCGACGTTTTTGCTGGCGTTTTCGATTATATAGTAAAGGAAAATACGGCGCAACCTTACTATGCCTCTCTGTCTAAGAAGTTGGCGGAAGGAGAGTCTCACCCTATCTGGGGTAAGCATTTTAAGATGGTTCGTACCCTTTGTGACGTCCTCGAGATTAAGTTTGAGTTAGGATTAAAGACGAGAAGGGTGTATAAAGGGGCAAATAAGGCAGAGATTGCAAAACTTGCACGAGAAGACTATGCGCAGTTATTGCTCCGTTTAGAGGCGTTTTACGAGGCGCACGAAAGTCTTTGGATGCACGAAAAACGTCCGCAAGGCTTTGACGTGCAAGATGCGAGAATCGGTGGACTTTTGAGAAGAATAGAACATTGTCAAAAGAGACTTTTGCAATACGCGGAAGGGAAAATCGACACGATAGCAGAATTAAACGAAGAAATAAGTCATCCTTTGGGGCATGCAGGCTGGGCAGGGATAACTTGCAGCGCATACACAACGATATTTTCGGTCAACGTACCGTAAAAAAGAAGACGATTAAATCGTCTTCTTTTTTTATGCTTGCATAGTGAAAGCGGTGGTTGAATAGATTAAAGTAAAAGCGCCAGAGGTAAAATATGCGATTGTCAAAGATGTTAGAAGGGCTAGTGGACGCGACGGTTATCTTTCAGGGGAAAGATTTTGATAGGGAAATTAGCGGTATCTTTCACGATAGCCGGTTTGTACGGAATTCGAGTCTTTTTATTTGTCTTACAGGAGGAAAAACGGACGGGCATAATTATGCTTTAGAAGCGGTGCAAAGTGGCGCAGTCGCCTTGGTCGTAGAGAGAGAATTACCGATAAAAGTGCCACAAGTCTTGGTGAAAGATACGCGCGAGGCGATGGCGTGTTTGTCGTCGACTTTTTACGGGAACCCTGCTCGGCGGTTGAAGATTATCGGGATTACGGGCACCAACGGAAAGACGACGACGGCACATCTTCTATCCTCTATTTTGCGCCGTGCGGGCAAAAACGTGGCGGTAGTAGGTACGTTAGGCGTTTGCTATGGACAAAAGAGAGTGCTGACGGATATGACGACGCCAGATCCTATCGAAATGCATAAGTTCTATGCAGATATGCTGGCTTGTGGGGTGGAATACGTCGTAGAGGAAGTGTCAGCACACGCGTTATTTTACAAGAAGGACGCAGGTATCCGATACGATGCCTGTATTTTTACCAATTTAACGCAAGATCATTTGGATTTTTTTGCGGATATGCAGACTTACAAGCAAGCAAAGACTTCGCTGTTTTCCTTGGGAAGGACGCCACTTGCAGTCGTCAATGCAGACGACGATTGTGGGCGGGAGATTATTGCTATGCGAGGGGCAAGAGGCGTGGTTTCTTACGGCTTAGACACGCCTGCGGATTGCTTTGCCGTGTTGACGGGCGAGGATATTTATTCGCAGCGATTTATGATGAATTTGGATGACGATCTGTGTAGGGTTTCCTTGAAATTGATAGGCAAACACAATATCTACAACGCCTTAGCGGCATCGGCGTGCGCCTATAAGTTGGGGGTGAATTTGGCTACGATTGCCTGTGGGCTAAAAGAGGTCGATAACGTTAACGGTCGGTTGGAACGCGTAGCGGAATATAACGGCGCACCGATTTTCGTCGATTTTGCTCATACGCCAGACGGGTTAAAAAATTCGTTGTCGACCCTACGAAAATACCTGCGCGGTAGGCTTGTATGCGTATTTGGTTGCGGCGGTAATCGTGATAAATCAAAGAGGCAAGAGATGGGAAGGATCGCGGCAGGCGAGGCGAATTTTTGTGTGTTGACGTCGGATAATCCTAGATACGAAGATCCGCTGGATATCATCACGGAGATTGAGAAGGGGTATAGGGCGATTTCTCGTGATTACGTTATCGTCCCCGATAGGGAGAAGGCGATTGAGTATGCTTTGGGGGTGATAGGTGACGGCGACGCCTTAATATTGGCTGGAAAAGGCGGCGAAGATACGCAGGAAATTATGGGTATAAAATATCCTTTTAACGATAAAGATATATTGAGAAAAATTATATCGAAAGAGCAGTAATAATTAAAAGGAAGACGGAAAGATGAAGGTGTATTTGTTGGCTGGATTGATTGCATTTTTGCTTTCAATGCTTACCTGCCTGGCACTTATCCCTCTTTTAAAGAAACTAAAGGCAGGGCAAAACATTCACGAGTGCGTAAAAGAGCACAAGGGCAAGACGGGAACTCCAACGATGGGCGGTATCGCTTTTATCGTGGCGGCAACGGTATCGTCGCTGATATTTTCGGATGGAATAACGAGAGATTTGCTCGTCGCAATCGTCGTGGGGGTATCCTATATGTTCGTGGGCGTCCTAGACGACTTAATAAAAAGGAAAAAAGGGGAGAATTTAGGGCTTAAAGCGTGGCAAAAATTTCTTTTTCAGTTTTTGGTTGCGTTGATTGCGGGCGGCTATTGCATAAAAGAAGGAAAAACTTCTCTTAATATCCCTTTTTTTGGCTATCAATTCAACGTAGGATTTTGGATGTTTCCGTTGATTGTGTTCGTTTTTTTAGGGACGGTTAACGCCGTTAATTTAACGGACGGATTAGATGGGTTGGCGGCAGGCGTGTCTGCTGTATTTTTTCTATTTTTTGGGATTTTGTTGTGCTTGCAGGGAAAAAAAGACGGGTTAGAAACTTTAAGTTTTTGCCTGACAGGCGCACTTTGCGCATACCTGCTTTTTAATATTTCACGTGCGTCGGTATTTATGGGTGATACGGGGTCGCTGGCTTTAGGTGGCTTTGCGGCGTGCATAGGCGCTTTTAGTGGCAACGCGCTGTATATTGCAGTGATAGGCGCGATGTTCGTGACGTCAATCATATCTGTAATCGTGCAGGTCATATATTATAAGGCGACGGGAGGCAAGAGGGTGTTCTTGATGGCGCCTATTCATCATCATTTTCAGCAAAAAGGATTCAGCGAGAGCAAAATAGCCTTTGCGTACGCGGCAATTACTGCGGCGATAGGCTTGCTTTGTATTATTTTTGTAGTATAAGGAGGGAATATGTTACCACAAAGACAGACGTTTTTTGTGTTGGGGCTTTCGCGCTCAGGCTGTGCGGCAGCGCGCTTTTTATTGCGCAATCGCGCTACGGTTTACGTCTATGACGATTTGGATGAAGGGGTCGTTGGGCAAAATCGGCGCGCGTTGGTAGAAATGGGCGCCAAAGAAGTAAAAAAAGAAGATTTGGCGACAATGGCGACGATTTGCGACGCGCTAGTGCTCAGTCCAGGAATTCCGA
Organism: Clostridia bacterium; assembly: GCA_017501125.1. Taxonomy (GTDB): domain Bacteria; phylum Bacillota; class Clostridia; order Christensenellales; family Borkfalkiaceae; genus Scatosoma. The sequence goes on along the minus strand of JAFVXN010000111.1, from coordinate 2,365 downwards.
TCGACCATCCTATTGCGGTGTCCTTTCGGCGATCGGGGAAGGGGGTCATAGGCGAGACTGAGTTGGCGGCAAGGTACATAACGGCTCCTTCTGTTGCCGTGACGGGGACGAACGGAAAAACGACGACGGTGTCTATGATTAACGAAATAATCAACGCGTCGGGGCGAAAATCTTACGCTTGCGGAAATATCGGTACTCCGTTGATATCCGCCTTAGAGCAAGAGCCTCCGCATTTTGTCGTCGCAGAAATTTCCAGTTTTCAGTTGGAGACGTTGAACAGTTTTTGCCCGCACGTTGCGGTCGTCTTAAATATAACGCAAGACCACTTGAATCGGCATTACAATATGGAGAATTACCTTTTTCTCAAGGCAAAACTTCTAAAAAATTTGACGGAGACGGAATACGCGGTGCTCAATTACGACGACGAAAGGATAAGCGGTTTTGCGGAAAAAACCAAAGCCCGCGTCGTGTATTTTTCAATGCGAGCCAAGATAGACGGTGCGTATTTTGACGGCGCGGATTTATGTTATGGTGAAGAAAAAATTCTGCCCGCAGACGAGATGCTAATCGGCGGTGGGCATAATATCCAGAACGCCTTGGCGGCGATATGCGTAGGGAAATTGTTGGGCATAGACAATCAGGATATCGCAAGGACCTTAAAAAATTTTAAAGGGGCAAGACATCGTCTTGAGGAAGTTGGCGTTGTCGACGGCGTGCGCTACGTAGACGATTCAAAGGGAACGAACGCAGACGCGACGGTGAAGGCGATACGTTGTATGAAGTCGAATACGGTGTTGCTGCTCGGTGGCAAAGATAAGGGACAGGACTACGACGACGTTTTTGTCGAGGTCGCAAAGAGCAACGTCGTTCATACGATATTGTACGGCGAAAATCGTTTCCGCCTCATCAATTGCGCAGAGAAAAACGACTGGAAAAACGTGACGCTTTGCACGGGCTTTGATTGCGCTGTGCAGTTTGCGAGGCTGTTGGCAAAAGAGGGAGAAACCGTCTTGCTTAGCCCTGCCAGCGCGAGTTTTGACGAGTTTACCGATTATGAAGAAAGGGGGAAACGGTTTGTTGAAATCGTCAACGGCTTTGCAAAGGAAAGAGAAGGAAGGGAAAAGGACGAAAAGGCAGAGATCGCGCTTATCGTCCAAGATGCAGGGGCTGATAGAGAAGAAGGGTAAACGAGGGGATATCAGCATCTTGATTGTCACGGCGTTGCTCGGCGGGATAGGGGTGCTTTTCGTCTATTCCGCCAGCAGTTATTCGGCGCTGCGACAATATGGTGACGCCTTCTTTTTCGCTAAGAAACAGTTGATAGGCTACATAATCGGCACGATTGCTATGCTTTTGATGGGTCGGCTGAATTTACAAAAACTGAGAGGGAAGATAATCAGGTGGATAATTTTGCTTGTTCCTATCCTTCTATTAACGCTTGTATTCGTACCTGGTATAGGAAAAAGCAATTACGGTGCGACGAGATGGATAGGCGTAGGCCCTATTACGTTGCAGCCTAGCGAACTGGCAAAATACGGCTTCGTACTATTTTCCGCTGCCTATGCTGCCGATGACATGTCGCGCATGCGCACCTTTAAGGGGGTGTTGCCAGTGCTTTTGTCTGGTGGGCTGATTTGTCTTTTAATCATTGCCGAGCCGAACATGTCGGTGACTATGTGCGTCGGGTGTCTAATGGTGGTGATGCTGTTTTTGGCGGGAATGAAGTGGCGGCACTTTATGATAATTTGTATCCCTGCGCTCTTGCTCGTGCCCGTTTTGATTATTATGGAGCCGTATCGCCTTTTGCGACTGAGTGCTTACTTAGACCCGTGGGCATCCTCTAAAGAAGAGGGATACCAGTTGATTCAATCGCTGTATGCTCTTGGCGGTGGAGGTTGGTTTGGTACGGGGATTTTTAAGTCTAGACAAAAATATTTATTTTTGCCCTTTTCGGAGAGTGATTTTATCCTTGCGATTATAGGCGAAGAAACGGGGCTCGTCGGCGTGTTAGTGTTGTTCGCGCTTGCGGCGTTTTTGATTTGGCGCGGGATTAGGGTCGCGGCAGGTGCCAACGATTTCTTTTCCTTTTTAACGGCGGCAGGGATAACGCTCGTGTACGGGATACAAACCCTCCTCAACGCATTAGTCGTCAGCGGCGCAATACCACCGACGGGGATACCGCTGCCACTGATTAGTTCGGGCAATACTTCCCTAATAGTGACGATGGCGTCGATGGGAGCATTATACAACCTTTCAAAGAAAGGTGAGGGGCACAAAAGGGGCAAAAAAATCATACGATAGAACATAAGGAGTTTTATTGTATGGATAAATATATAGTAAACGGTGGAGAAAAATTATACGGGAG
>JAFVXN010000110.1 GCA_017501125.1 Clostridia bacterium | reverse complement strand
GTGGCGCAGGTGCTTGCTTTCGCGGTGGCGGAAAGACTTGGCGGCGATACGATGGCAGAGGTAAAGGCGCGCTACGACGCGCTGTCGTAAGGAGTAATATGCAGACGATTCAACTGAGCACTCCGTCTATGCAAGGGCTGATTACCATAGGCGAAGGGGTAATAGAGGAAAGATTAGGCGCCCTTTTGCAGGGGCAAAAGAATTTCCTCGTGACGGATAGCAACGTCGCGGCAATTTACGCGGACAAAATCAGGATTTGGTTCGGCGATACGCCCACCTTCGTGATGCCCGCAGGCGAGGAGAATAAGACCTTTTCCACGCTGGGCGATATTTTGTCGGCGATGGTCGAGGCGGGGATACGGCGCACGGGCAGGGTGTTCGCACTCGGCGGCGGCGTCGTGGGCGATATAGCAGGTCTTGCGGCGGCGACTTATATGCGCGGCGTGTCCTGCGTGCAAATTCCCACGACCTTGCTCTCCCAGATAGACAGTAGCGTGGGGGGCAAAACGGCGGTGGATCACGGTGGCGTCAAGAACGTCGTCGGTGCGTTTTATCAGCCGCAAGAGGTGTTGATTGACCCTGCGTTTTTGGATACTCTGCCGCAAAGAGAGGTAAAGTGTGGCTTGGGTGAAGCGGTCAAGTACGCGGCGCTCGATAGCGATATTTTTGACGCCTTATACCAAAACAAGCACCGCTTTGCAGACCTTGCCTTTTTGAAGACGCTTATATATCCTTGCGTTGCGCACAAGGCAAAGGTGGTGCAGGCGGACGAAAAGGAAACGGGCGAGAGAAAGAGCCTCAACGTCGGGCATACGACGGGGCACGCCATCGAACTCGTCTATCGCCTTTCGCACGGTGAGAGCGTCCTTTGGGGTATGAAAGCGGAGACGCAGATAGCCGTTGACGCGGGTGCGTGCGAGAAATCGTACGGGGCGCAGTTGCAAGAGATTATTGCGTCGGCGCTTTCGATAGCGCCTACGCAAAAGACGGCGTTTGACGCAGATAACTTTGCCTATAAGGCAAAAGCAGATAAAAAGAACGACGAAAGTGGAAGAATTAACCTCTCCGTCGCCGCCCGTAAAGGGGTTTGGGTCGGGGTGGATTTGACCTTCGACGACTATCTGTCGAGGTTGAAGGAGTGTTTGTAAGGAGTTAGTATGCAGCCGATTCAATCGAAAGAATTTTTCGAAGGCGAATTTTTATTGCCAGGCGACAAATCCATCACCCATCGTGCCGTTATGTTCAACGGCGCGGCGGAAGGGGAGGCAGTCGTGACGGGCGCGCTTATGGGGGAGGATTGCTTGTCCACCTGCCATTGTATGCGCGCGCTCGGGGCGAGCGTAGACGTTGACGGGACGACGATTCGCGTCAAGGGCGCGCCGCAGTTTCGTAGCGGTCAGGACCTCGATTGCGGCAATTCGGGCACGACCATCAGGCTCTTGACAGGGCTTTGCGCGGGGAAGGGCATCGAGGCGAAATTATACGGCGACGATTCCTTATCTACCCGCCCTATGGGCAGGGTAGCGGAGCCTTTGAAAGGGCTGGGCGCACAGGTGGCGACGACGGATGGACACGCGCCCGTATACGTTTCTCCTGCCCGATTGCAAGGCACTTTCCTCAAGACGAAGGTCGCGTCGGCGCAGGTCAAGAGCGCGATTTTGTTGGCAGGTATCTCTGCGGACGGCGAGACGACGGTGGAAGAGCCCGTCAAGTCGCGCGACCATACGGAAAGATTGCTTTCGGCGATGGGCGCCGATATACGCGTAGACGGCAACAAAGTGAGCGTAAGGCGTAGCGCGCTGAAAGCGGTGGACGTCTGCGTGCCCGTGGATATTTCTTCGGCGGCGTACTTTATGGCGCTGGGCGCACTCAAAGGCCGCACCCTTTGCAGGAACGTCGGGATTAACCCCACGCGTACGGGCATTTTGACGGCGTTCGATAAGATGGGCGTACGATATACCCTTCAAAACAAGCGGGTGTCGGGAGGCGAAGAAATCGCCGATATTTTGGTGGAGAAATCCGTCTTACAGCCGATTGCGCTGGGCGGCGAAGAAATCCCTGCTATGATAGACGAGTTGCCCCTCGTGGCGCTGATGTGTGCCTTTGCAGACGGCGAGAGCGAGATTTCAGGGGCGAAGGAATTGCGCGTCAAAGAGAGCGATAGGATTTTCACGACGGCAAAACTCATCCGCGATTTGGGTGGGGAGTGTGAGGAAAAGGAAGACGGCTTAATCATCCGTGGCAAGAAGTGTTTGCGTGGCGGCGTGGCGGATAGTTTCTTAGACCACCGCATCGCGATGACGGCGGCGGTAGGGCTGATTGCCAGCAAGGACGGCGGCGGCGTTTTGCGCCCTGACTGTTGCGCCATTTCCTTCCCGACTTTCTTTGAAAACTTGGGCGTACAACGCTAAAAAGGTGGGTACAGGGCAGTGATTAATGAAAAAACGCTCCGTTTGGGGCTGATAGGAAAGGACGTGTCAAAGTCGCTCAGTCCAAAGATACATCGCTTTATTTTAGGCGCGTGGGGGATAGGGTGCGATTACGAGTGTTTCTCCGTCGATAGTCAAGGCTTTGACGGGGCGATGACGACCCTCCTCGGCGATTTCGACGGGTTTAACGTCACGATACCGTACAAGCGTGACGTGATGGAATATTTAGACGGCTTGCAAGGGGACGCGTTGCGTTTCGGCGCCGTCAACACCGTCGTGGGCGCTACCCGTCAAGGGCATAACACCGACGGCGTGGGCTTTATGAAGATGCTTCGCGCGGCAGGCGTAGAGGTCAAGGGCAAAAGGGTGCTCGTGCTCGGCGGTGGCGGCGCAGGCAGGAGTTGTCTCGTCGCCCTCAAAAAAGCGGGTGCACAAGTCTTTTTGTATCAACGCAACGCGGAAAAGAGAAAGGAAACCTGTCTGCAACTCGACGTCGGCGAGGAAACGGACCCCAACGTCGGCACCTACGCAATCCTCGTCAATTGCACGGGGATAGGGATGCACGACACGGTGGGCGTATCCCCCGTGGAGGAGAGGGCGTTCTCGCAGGCGGAAGTCGCCGTCGATCTCATCTACGAGCCAAAGGAAACGGCGTTTATGGCGCAGGCAATCTCGCAGGGGATTAAGACGGTAGGGGGGCTTGCGATGCTCTTTTATCAGGCGTACTACGCCGACTGTTTATACGCAGGCAAAAAGGCAGACGAAGAGGAAGCCGAGCGGCTTTACGAAGGATATTTGAAAAGTTAAAAGAGGAAAGAACTATGAAATTTTTAGTTATCAACGGTGTCAATCTCAACCTGACGGGTACGCGTGAAAAATCCGTCTACGGCGGCGAAACGCTGGACGAACTCAACGCAAAAATCGCAGCGTACGCGGCAAAACAAGGAGATGAAATCTCCTTCTACCAAAACAACGTAGAGGGGGAACTCGTCAACAAGTTGCACGCGGCAAAGGCGGAAGGGTACGACGGCATCTTGCTCAACGCAGGCGCGTACACCCACTATTCGTACGCTATCCGCGACGCGGTGGCGGCGATTTCCGTGCCTGTTGCCGAGGTGCATATCTCTAACGTATTCGCAAGAGAGGAATTCCGCAAAGAGAGCGTCCTTTCGCCCGTATGTAGGGGCACGGTATTCGGCTTTGGGGTAGGCAGTTATATCGCGGCGCTGGAAGGTCTGCGCACGGTACTTCAGTAAGGCGGCGTATGTATATCGTTTTGTGTGGAATGATGGGTGCCGGCAAGAGCACCGTCGGGGACGCGCTCGCACGGCTTGCCCAGACGACGTGGCTGGATACGGACGCCCTCATCGAGGAAAAATACTGCAAAATCACGGATATTTTCGCCGAGCACGGCGAGGGATATTTTCGTCGGGAGGAATGGAGACGGTTCCACATATCTGTGGAATTCCTTTTCGAAATCGGTCTCTGCCGTGAATCCGAGGTCCAGACAGTAAGCCGGAACCTGGCCGAGTGAGGCTGAGGTGAGACGCCTG
>JAFVXN010000109.1 GCA_017501125.1 Clostridia bacterium | reverse complement strand
GTTCGGTCGCAAGTTTGACGCGTTGCGCCTCGCCGCCTGACAGCGTCGTGGAACTTTGCCCCAACTTGATATACCCAAGCCCCACTTCTTGCAAAGTCTTGATTTTGCCGTAGATGGCAGGGAGCGGCTCGAAGAACTCGCAAGCCTCGTCCACCGTCATTTCGAGGACGTCGGCAATGCTCTTGCCTTTGTACTTGACTTCCAGCGTTTCACGATTGTATCGCTTACCGCCGCACACTTCGCAAGGCACGAAAATGTCGGGCAAGAAATGCATCTCTATCTTGATAATCCCGTCGCCGAAACAATGCTCGCAACGGCCACCCGACACATTAAAGGAGAACCTGCCTGCCTTATATCCCCTTTCCTTGGCGTCGGGAGAGAGGGCGAACAGGTCGCGGATTTGCCCAAAAACGCCCGTGTAAGTCGCCGGATTACTGCGTGGCGTCCTGCCGATAGGCGACTGGTCGATGGCGATGACTTTATCGAAATGTTCCACGCCCAAAATCTCGTCGCAATCGCCGAGAAGTTGTCTTGCGCCGTTTAAGTCGTTTGCCAACTTAGGATAAACGATTTCGTTGACCAAACTCGATTTGCCGCTGTCCGAAACGCCCGTGACGGCGGTGAACAGCCCGACGGGGATATCTACGTCGATATTTTTTAAGTTGTTTTGACGCGCACCGCGCACTTGCAACCATTTGTCGCCGATATCGCGGCGCATAAAAGGCACTTCTATCTTTCTTCTACCCGCCAAAAAGTCGCCCGTGATCGAGCGCGGCTCTGCCATAATATCCTCTTGCGTACCGCAGGCAACCACCTCGCCGCCGTGCACGCCTGCCTTAGGGCCTATATCTATGATATAGTCCGCTGCTTTAATCGTGTCCTCGTCGTGCTCTACGACGAGCAAAGTATTGCCCAAATCGCGCAAGCCTTTTAAGGAATTTAACAGTTTTTCATTGTCGCGTTGGTGCAAGCCGATACTCGGCTCGTCGAGGATATAAAGCACCCCCGTCAACGCGCTACCTATCTGCGTCGCAAGGCGGATACGCTGGCTTTCGCCGCCCGACAAAGTCGCCGCCGTACGCATCAGCGTCAGGTAATTGAGCCCCACGTTTTGTAAAAAGCCCAAACGGTTGTGGATTTCTTTTAAAATGGCGTCGGCAATCATATGCTCGGTCGGCGTGAGCGTCAACCCTTTTAAAAATTCCGCCAACCCGTCCACCGACAACTCACACGCGTCGTAGATGTTTTTACCGCCGATATAGACGGAGAGCGCCTCCTTTTTAAGACGTTTTCCCCCACAGGTGGGACAGGGCGCGCTGCGCATCAATTTTTCGATGTCCGCTTTCACCCCAGGCGAGGAGGTCTGCGCGTAGCGACGTTGCAAATTGTTGACGTAGCCCTCCCACGTCTTTTTAAAACTGCCCGAAAAGGTACGGGAACTGTACTCCATCGCAATCCGCTCCCCACCGTTGCCGTACATCAGCAAGTGGTAGATTTCAGGCGACAAGTCCTGCACGGGCACGTCCAAAGAAAACCCGTAGGCGTTTGCCACCGCGGATACTTCCATAAGCGCCATCGACGCCGAGCCCAAATTCCAGCCCGTCACTTTCATCGCGCCCTCACGCAAACTCTTCGTCTTGTCGGGACAAATTAGGTCGGGATCGACCGTCTGCCGCATCCCTAAGCCCAAGCAATCGGGACAGGCACCGTAGGGAGTGTTGAAAGAGAAAATGCGCGGCTCGATTTCTTCTAAAGAAACGCCGCAATCGGGACAGGCGTAATGGATAGAAAAGAGTTCCTCCTTGCCACCCTCTTC
>JAFVXN010000108.1 GCA_017501125.1 Clostridia bacterium | reverse complement strand
TTTGCAAAGCCTTGACAAATAGGACCTACTGCCATAAAGCCACCCAATCTCTCGGCGATTTTGTACCCAATATTGCCGGCTTGCAAGTCAGGGAAGATAAAGACGTTTGCTTGCCCAGCGACCGTTGAATTAGGCGCTTTCAATTTGCCTACTTCAGGGACGATTGCCGCGTCAAACTGCAACTCACCGTCAATTTTCAAATGAGGCGCTTTTTCTTTTGCAATTTTCACCGCTTCCGCTACCATCGTCACGTTATCGTGCTTTGCACTACCCATGGACGAAAACGAAAGCATCGCTACCTTAGGATCAATCCCTGCAATCGCCGCAGCGGAATTAGCCGTCGCAATCGCACAATCGGCAAGCCCTTCGCTCGTATACGTCGGATTTAATCCGCAGTCAGCAAAGACGACGAGCCCGTCGGGGCAATATTGATTGCCTTGAGGAGGACAAATCATCAAGTTAAAGGAAGAAACGGAGGATGCTCCCTTTGCCGTCTTAATAATTTGAAGACCGGGGCGCAAAGTGTTAGCCGTAGAGTGACATGCGCCGGAAACGAGCCCGTCTACGTCCCCCATCTTCAACATCATCGCACCAAAATAAGTGCCGTCCATCAAAAGTTTTGCCGCCTGATCGGGCGTCATACCTTTCGAAGCACGCAATTCGCACAGTTTTGCATTGTACGCATCCAAGCGAGGATCCGTCAAAGGATTTACGATCTCTACCCCCGTCAAATCGACGTCCGGATTTTTCTCCGCAATTTCGTGAGGATCGCCAAGCAATACGATCTTAGCAACGCCCTCTTTCGTAGCGTCTGCCGCCGCTTTTACCACACGCGAGTCTTCACCTTCGCAAAGGACGATGGTTTTTTGCAAGGCTTTTGCGCGAGTTTTGATTTCTTCTAACACATTCTTCATATTTCTCTCCGTAAACACTTTATTTTTTCTTTTTTTTCGTGTATAATAAATACACCAAAGATGAATATCATCTTTATTATTATACCACACCAATCTTTTATTGTAAAGGGCTGCACCTGAAAAAATGAAAATTTGCGCAATTATTTGTGAATACAACCCCTTTCACAACGGGCACTTACATCAACTCCGACAGGCAAAATTACTGTCGGGGGCAGACGCCGTGCTCTGTCTTATGAGCGGGAATTTCGTCCAAAGAGGGGAAAGTGCGATTTTGGACAAATTTACAAGGGCAAAACACGCTCTTTTAGCAGGCGCAGACGTCGTCATCGAACTCCCCACGCCCTTTGCCTGTTCCAGCGCTGAAATCTTCGCGAAAGGTGCCGTCAAATTGCTCGCCTCTATCCCTTCCGTCACGCATCTTTGTTTCGGTGCGGAAAATGCAAATAAGCAAGCCTTTATCGACACGGCAACTTCTTTGTTAAACGAATCAGACGATATCTCAAAAAAGATTAAAATCGGGCTCGCTAAAGGTCTTTCCTTTGCCAAAGCACGCGCGCAAGCCTACGACAATCCGTTGTTGTCCTCACCCAACAATATTTTGGGTGTCGAATACACGAAAGCAATCCTGCAATCAGGTCAAAATATCGAGATTTTACCTATCCAAAGGATAGGTAGCGGATACCTTGATAAGCGCGTCGACACCGAACTTCCCTCCGCGTCAGCCATACGCGAAGCATTGATAACCAGCGATAAGGAATCCATTTTTAATGCCGTTCCTTCCTACGTTTACGAGGCTCTCCCCACCGCTATAACAGACAATCTTGATTCCTTAGAGAAGGCGGCTATTCTGCAAAAAAGCGAAAGTGAAATCAGCACAGTCCTCGACTGCAACGAAGGGTTGGAAAACGCATTAAAAAAAGCGGCG
>JAFVXN010000107.1 GCA_017501125.1 Clostridia bacterium | reverse complement strand
CTACCCCTACCTCGCAAAATATGAATCTTTAACAAGAAAAAACCACCCTTACGGGTGGCTTTCTGCGCGAATATTACGTCTATTTATTTGTCTTTTTTGGAGCGGTACATCTTGCCCGTGCCCATAATCTCGCTGACCTCGATAATGGATACGAACGCCTTGGGATCGAGCGCCGCAACGATGGATTTGAGCCGAGCAATCTCAAAGCGATTGACGACCATATACAGCATCTTTTTGTCTTCGCCTGAGTAGTACCCTTTCGCGTCAAGTACCGTGATGCCTCTCTTTAATTCCTGCGAGAGCGCCGCCGCCAACTCGTCGATGTTCTCGGTGATAACCAGCGCCGCCTTGCCTTTCTCTAAGCCTTCAACGATGAAGTCTATCGTCTTCAAACCGATAAAGTAGGCTATCAACGAATACAGCGTCGCCTGCCACATCATCGGTTCCCCTATCGTAAGAGGTAATATCGCCGCGATTACGTACAACACTGCGTTGTAAATCATCACGCACGTACCGACGGAGAGCCCGAGTTTTTTATTGAAAAGGAGCGCTACGACCTCTATGCCGTCCAACGCGCCGCCGAATTTGATAACCAAACCGCTACCAACGCCCGAAAGCAAACCGCCGAAAATCGCGCCTAGTATCACGTTGTCCTGAATCACGGGCGAGCCTTTCGACCAGTCGAAGGGAATTACGCTATTGATTAAAAAGGAACACAACGAATATATTGCGATTGCGTACAGCGAATAGATTAAAAAGTCGGTGCCTATCTTCTTGCGCCCTAGCAGAAAAAAGGGAACGTTGAGCAAAATCAGGAATACCGCCTGCGTCAAAAATGCTACTGGTATATATTGGTCAAGCAGAACGCTGGTACCCGAAAAACCGCCGTCGTAAACGTTGACGGGTGTCAAAAACAAGCATACGCCTATCGCGTTGATGACGCCTGCCACCGTCAAGCCCAAAAAGTTGGTCGGTTTTAATCTATGCCAAAGTTTTGCCTTTTCCCTCATTTCTTCAAAAGTCCTTTTAACCTGCGGCACGCCTCCACCGTCGTTTCGTGACTGCCGAACGCCGTCAAGCGGAAATAGCCTTCGCCGTTCTTGCCGAAACCGCTACCAGGGGTGCCGACGACTTGAATCTCTTCCAAAAGATACTGGAAGAACTGCCAACTGTCCATACCGTCGGGGCACTTGAGCCAGATGTACGGAGAATTCTTGCCACCCGTGTACGAGATGCCTACCTCGTCCATGCAATCGGCTATCATCTTCGCGTTTTCTCTATAGTACGCAAGGTTGGCTTGGATTTGCTTTTCGCCCTCCTCGCTAAACACCGCCGCCGCGCCCTTTTGTACGACGTAGGAGACGCCGTTGAATTTGGTCGTCTGCCTTCTCAGCCAGAGTTTGCGCAAAGACACGCCCTCTCTTACTAATGCGTCAGGCACTACCGTCCAGCCGCAACGGGTACCCGTAAAGCCTGCCGTCTTGGAGAAGGAGCACAATTCGATGGCGCATTCCTTCGCGCCCTCTACCTCGTAAATGCTCCTCGCGACGTCGCCCGTGACGAAACACTCGTACGCTGCGTCGTAAAGAATCACCGCGTCGTTCTTCTTCGCGTAGTCCACCCAGACCTTGAGTTGCGCTTTCGTGTACGCCGCGCCCGTCGGGTTGTTGGGAGAGCAAAGATAGATGATGTCCGCCTTTACGCCGTCGTCGGGCATAGGCAAAAAGCCGTTGTCTTCGCAGGCGTTCATGTACAAAATCTTTCTGCCTGCCATTACGTTGGTATCCACGTAAACGGGATACACGGGGTCGGGTACGAGGACGACGTTGTCTTTATCGAAAATATCCAGAACGTTGCCGCAGTCGGATTTTGCACCGTCGGAGACGAAAATCTCCGTAGCGTCCAGCGCAATCCCTCTGCGCGCGTAATAGGACTGCACGCTCTCCCTAAGGAACGCGTAGCCTTGTTCGGGGCCGTAGCCTTTGAACGTCTCTTTTTTGCCCATCTCGGCAACCGCCGATTGCATCGCCTCGATGACCGCGGGCGCAAGGGGCAACGTCACGTCGCCGATACCCAAACGGAGCACCGATTTGTCAGGGTTTTCCGCTTGATAGGCGGAGACTTTTTTCGCAATCAATGAGAACAAATAACTTTCTTGCAAATTGAGATAATTAAGATTAGGTTTCATAGGTCTTTTCCTTCTTGCTATGTCTTTTTATTAAATTTCCACTTCGCCCGTGAAGGCAAGGGTTGCGCTACCCTTCATAAATACCGTTTCATCCGTCCAACGGATAGACAAGTCGCCACCCAAAAGATGTACGATAATCTCTGCGTTCCTATCCGCGTAGCCGTTGAGGACAGACGCCACCGCCACCGCGCAAGCGCCCGTACCGCAAGCACGCGTCTCGCCACTGCCACGTTCCCAAACGCGCATCTTTACCTCGTTCCTGCCCAGCACCTTTACGAATTCCGTATTCACACGGCTGGGGAAGATGGGCG
>JAFVXN010000106.1 GCA_017501125.1 Clostridia bacterium | reverse complement strand
TTGCCTTTGTACAACGAAAGGCAGAGCCGTCGTCACGAGGTTCGTCCTGGACTTACGGGGCTCGCTCAGGTTAGCGGCAGGAACGCGCTTTCGTGGGAAGATAAGTTCGAGTTAGACGTACAATACGTCGATTCTATCAGCCTTTGGAAGGATATCAAAATTATCTTTATGACGGTTGGTAAGGTGTTCAAGAGAGAGGGCATCAGCAGTGAAACTTCGGCGACGATGGAGGAATTCCGCGGCACGCCCAAGACGGAAGGAGAAGACGCGGCATGAAAAGATTGATGATCGTCGGTGCAGGCGGGCACGGTAGCGTGGTTGCAGACGCGGCGATAAAAAGCGGCTACGAGGACGTAGCCTTTTTAGACGACGGCAAGGCGACTTCGTGCCTCGGCTATCCCGTCGTCGGCAAAACGGCGGACGCAGAGAAGTATCAAGACTTTGATTTTTTCGTCGCAATCGGCAATGCAAAAATTCGTGAAAAAGTCAGCCGTCTTTTGCTTGAAAAAGGGTTGAATCTCGTCAACATTATTCATCCCTCGGCGGTGGTGGCAAAGGGGGTTGTGCTCGGCAAAGGCGTGTTGCTTGCGGCGGGCGCTATCGTCAATCCCAACGCAAGGATTGAAGACGGCGTTATCGTCAATACGCAGGCGTCTATCGACCACGACGACGTCGTAGGCGCATATGCACACGTTTCCGTGGGGGCGCATCTTGCTGGAGAAGTCAAAGTCGGTGCTTACACTTGGGTAGGGATAGGCGCGGTAATCAGCAACGGGCTTTCCGTATGCGAGGATTGCATGATTGGCGCAGGGGCGACCGTGGTAAAGGACATTACGCAAAAAGGCACGTATATCGGTACGCCTGCCAAGAGAAAAGCCTAACGAGGTGGATTATGGACAAGGCACAATTAAAAAGGGCGCTTTTGTCCGTCATCAACAAGTATTTGCACGATACGCCCCTTTGCGATTGCGAGGATTGGGCGGCGGTTTATCAGTTGGCGAAAATACACTCGCTGGTGGGGGTATTCCACTTGGCGACGAAAGAGGCGTCTTTGCCGCAAGAGGTGCTTGACCTTGCCAAAGACGACTTTGAGGTGCTGGTCATGCAACAGGTTTTGCAGGACTACGCCGCGCAAGAACTTTTTGAAAAATTCAAGCAAAGCGATATTCCCTTCCTTCCGCTGAAGGGCTACAACACGAGAAAGTTATACCAAAATCCCGAGGCTCGCTCCTCCTGCGATTTGGATTTGTTCTACGAAAAATCGAAGAAAGAGGCGCTTGACGAGATTATGAAGGAAGAAGGCTTTTCCTTCGTGATAGAAAACGCCGCACATCAGGAGTGGGAAAAAGGTCCCGTCACCGTCGAGACGCACTACGCCTTGTCGGGACAGGCAGCCGCATACGATAAATACTACGACGACGTCTGGGAAAGACTTAACGTAGTAGAGGGCAGCCAATACGCTTTTTCTAAGGAAGACGAATACGTCTATTTTATCATCCACTCGGCAAAGCATCTAATAGGCGGCGGCATAGGCGTTCGTATCGTGCTCGACGCATACTTGTACGCACAGGAAGACTTAGACTATGATTACGTCAACGACCAGTTGCGGACGCTGGAATTGCAAAAATTTGAGGCGCAATTATCTAATTTAGCGAGGTCGTGGTTCGGTGGTGAGAAGGAAACGGCAGAGACGGAGTTTTTCGGGGCGTTCGTCCTTTCCAGTGGCACCTATGGAAACCGTAGCAACTTGGCGGCAAGCGGCGGCACGGACTCGGTCGCAGGGGCGAAAGGCAGACACTTATGGTTTTCCCTTTTTCCAAGGTATCGCGATATGAAATCTTGGTATCCCGTGGTGAAAAAATTCCCTCCGCTTTTACCCTTCGTATGGGTATATAGATGGTTTGAGGTGCTCTTTACCCGCCGAAAGGGGATAGTTAGCGTAGCAAAAGACGTGCAAAGAATTGACAAACGGCGCTTGGGCGCGATGAAAAAAATCAAGGAGTTAACGGGCTTGCCCTTGTAAAGATATGTATAAGATAACGGTCATTATGGGGATTTACAACTGCGAAAAGACGCTGGATGAAGCGATAGAATCCCTCTTTGCGCAGACGTGCAAGGCTTGGAAACTTGTGATGTGCGACGACGGCTCCTCGGACGGGACGTACGCCCTCGCAAAGTCGTATGCCGAGAGGTACGAAAATATCATCGCGATAAAGAACGAGAAAAACTTAGGGCTCAACGCGACGCTTAATCGCTGTCTAGAATACGTGGATACGGACTACGTAGCCCGCATGGACGGAGACGATATTTCGTTGCCTGAGCGTTTCGAAAAGGAACTGAAATTTTTGGAAGAAAATCCCGACTACGATATCGTCAGTGGCAATATGATTTACTTTGACGAAGACGGCGACTGGGGAGAGGGGAAATCGATAGAAAAGCCTGAAAAAATACATTTCGTTAAAGGCACGCCTTTCTGCCACGCGCCGTGTATGGTACGCGCCGAGGCGTATCGTAGGGTGGGTGGCTACACCGTCGACGACAAGTTGTTGAGGGTGGAAGACCATCACTTGTGGTACAAGATGTACTTATCGGGCAGTAAAGGGTATAACCTTCAAGAGAGCATCTACAAGATGCGTGACGACAGGAACGCAATCGCACGGCGAAAATTCAAGCACCGCATCAACGAGGCGCGCGTGCGCAATATGATCGTCCGCGATTTCCACCTGCCTTTCCGTTGTCGCATACACGTGATAAGACCCATCATCGTCGGGCTTTTACCGACGTGGCTTTATAAGAAATTGCACAGAAGAAGAATGAAAATAGGGGATTAAGGCATGATATTTTACTTGGCCGCACTGTTTTTGGTCTTTTTGCTTGCGTACGTAGCGCAGACGAAGCAAACTGTACTCGAAGACGGCGTCATCAGAAAAACGAATAGAATCGGCAAATTAGCAATTGCCGCTGTTTGTGCTGTTCTGATTTTGATTGGCGGCCTTAGGAAAAACGTCGGGTCCGACTTTGGCGTCTATTGGAACTTCTTTAGAGGATACGGCTCCTTCCCTGGGTATATGAATACGTCCCTTTGGGATACCTTCCAAGCGGACGAAGGGGGATTCTGGGCGATTGCAACCGTCGTCGGGTGGTTTACGAAGGACGAACAAGTCGTCTTCTTCGTATGTCAGGCGATTATCGTTTTGTGTATCGTCCCGACGCTAGCGAAATACAGCAACAACCTTTCGTTGTCCGTGTTCTTGTATCTTGCAACCTTTGATTATTTCTCCTCCTTCAACGGGGTGAGACAATGGGTGGCGGCGGCAATCGTATTTGCGTCGTTGCCTCTATTGAAAGAGCGCAAGATGATACGATATTTCTTGCTTTGCTTGTTTGCGTACACCTTCCACAATACCGCCATTATGATGATTCCCGTTGGGTTGTTCGTATTGACGAAACCTACCTCAAAGTGGAATATTTTAGGATTGACTGCGGTAGGCTTTTTGTTCTTCTTCTTCCCTTCCACGTTCGAGTCGATTTTGGGCGGAATCGTGGAGGATAAGTATACGCAGTTTATCGATATGGAAGGAGATGGTGACGTCAAC
>JAFVXN010000105.1 GCA_017501125.1 Clostridia bacterium | reverse complement strand
TTTGATTAGCGTCATCGTCCCCATCTACGGGGTAGAAAAATACTTAAATAAGTGCGTGGAGAGTATCGCCAATCAGACGCATAAGGATTTAGAGATAATCCTTGTCGACGACGGCTCGAAAGATAACTGTCCTGTCCTCTGCGACGAATGGGCAAAAAAAGACGCCCGCGTAAAAGTCGTACATAAAGAAAACGGCGGGCTTTCGGACGCACGTAACGCGGGCTATCCTTTCGTCACGGGCGACTATATCTCTTTTATCGACAGTGACGACTATATCGAGCCAACCTTCTACGAGACACTCTTAAAGGCGATGGAAAAGTCGGGCGCGGAGATAGCCGAGTGTGGCACCCGATACGTCGACGAAGAGGGGAAGGAACTCAAACTTCGCCAAAGCCAAGACGGTGAGTTCGACAAAATCACAGCACTTTTAAGGCTTATAAAAGAGGACGGCTTGTACCAGACGGTTTGGAACAAGCTGTACAAAAAAGAAGTGGTAGACGGGCTCCTTTTTGAGAAGGGAAAATACAACGAGGACGAGTTTTGGACATACCGTGTCTTTGACAAGGCGACGAAGATCGTCTCTGTGGAAACGGCACTATACAACTACCTGCAAAGGAGTAGCAGTATTATCGGGGTAGGATATAATATCCGCAGACTTGACGGGCTAGACGCCTTGTACGAAAGGATGGAATATTTGCAACGATACGAGGAATTGTCCAAGCAGTTGCACCAAGACTTTGTCTTGACGGCACTGTGGCATTTGCAGAGCGTGCTAAAGTACCTGCAAGGCGACGTCAAAAAACAAACGGTGCAAAAGATTAAAGGGATGATAAAGTCGACGCCGAAGGTAAAAGGCAAGGATTTGATGCTTAGTGGCAAGTACAAGTTCTGGTATCTATTGACGAGATTCTCCCCGACCTTGTGCGCGCGCCTACGCAATCTACTCAAAATCGGCGCTTAAAATCAACGAAGTAAAATAAAAAAGGAAGATAATTATGAAAGAGAAAGAAACGGAGATGAAAACGGTACCTAATAAGTATCATACACACATTTCGTCAAAACACAATCTGTTCAACTTGAACTTAAAAGAAGTGTGGAAGTACCGCGACCTCATTTGGCTTTTTACCAAGCGTTCGTTTGCCTTGACGTACAAGCAGACGATTTTAGGACCCCTTTGGATTTTCTTTAATCCAGTCATCAGTTCGCTCATCTACGCCATCGTATTCGGTGGGATTGCAGGTTTTGCGCCCGAGGGGACCCCCGTCTTTGCGTACTATCTTGCCAGCAACGCAGTTTGGACTTTCTTCTCGACTTGCGTGACGCAAAATGCGTCGACGTTCACAGCCAACGCCGCCGTCTTTGGGAAGGTATATTTCCCTCGTTTGACGGTGCCTATCTCCAATATGATATCTTCCGTCGTACAGTTCTTGATTCAGTTCGTGATGGCGATTCTTTGTATGGCGGCTAGTTGGATTTTCGTGACTTGTGGTTTACCTGTGACGGGCTTTGGTGCCGTTGAAGGCGTAATCCAGACGTTGACGCCCCCTCAGTGGGAATTGATTCCTCTGATTCTTCTCGTGCTTATCCACTTAGGTGCGCTTGGCTTGGGTGTAGGTGTTATCGTATCCAGTTTGACGACGAAGTACCGTGACCTTTCCATTCTCGTCACCTTCGGCGTACAACTTTGGATGTATATTACGCCCGTCGTATATCCGCTGACTACGATTACGGACGAGGTTGCTAGGACGGTTATGATGTACAACCCCGTCACACCTCCTATCGAGTTGTTTAGGGCGGTACTTTTCGGCGCAGATTACGCAATGTTGTTGGATCCTTCGTATTTAATCGCTTACGGCGTATCCATTTTGGTTACGATTGTGTTGTTGTTCGGTGGTATTATGATCTTCAACAAAGTTGAAAGAACGTTCTCGGATACCGTCTAATAGGGCAAGGAGGAAAAAGATTATGGAAAACGTAGTAGAAAATCGCCCCGTAGCCGTCAAGATGACGGGGGTAAAAAAGAGATACCGCTTAGGGCAAATCGGCGGTACGACCCTTCGCGCCGATTTACAAAGTTGGTGGGCAAAAATCCGTAAAAAAGAAGATCCCAACGTTCGTATCGGCATTGATCAGCGTCTTATCGGTCAAACCTTTATGGCACTTAACGGGATTGATTTGACCATTTATAAAGGGGAGGCAGTCGGGATTATCGGTGGCAACGGCGCTGGTAAATCCACGATGCTTAAACTTTTGTCTCGCGTCACCGCGCCCACGGAAGGAGAGATTGACATCAACGGACGTATTGCGTCTATGCTTGAGGTCGGTACTGGTTTCCACGGCGAGATGACGGGGCGTGAAAACATCTATATGAACGGTACCATTTTGGGTATGACCAAGGCGGAAATCGACGCAAAGATGGAGGACATTATTGAGTTCTCCGAGGTGCGTGACTTTATCGATACGCCCGTTAAAAGATATTCCTCGGGTATGTT
>JAFVXN010000104.1 GCA_017501125.1 Clostridia bacterium | reverse complement strand
TTTGGATATCCATTACGGCGAAAAGATAGCGATTATCGGTCCTTCGGGCTGCGGTAAATCTACCTTCCTTCGCTGTATCAATTGTATGGAAGACCCCGATGGCGGCTCTATCATATTTGACGGTGAAAATATTGTCGATATGAAGGTAGACATCAACGTCCACCGCCAAAAAATGGGTATGGTATTCCAGCAATTCAACTTGTTCAACAATCTTACCGTTTTGCAAAACATTACGCTTGCTCCTGTAATCGTTGCAAAAAATAACTTGAAAAAGTTGAAGAGAAAAAATTTCTTTACAAAACTTAGGAACCTTTTCCGTAAAGAGAAAGAAGATCTTATCGCAACGGATTTGACTATTGCAGAGATTGAAAAAAGGGCGAATGAAAAGGCGTTTGAACTTCTTAGAAAAATAGGCTTAGAAGAAAAGGCGAACGTCTATCCCTCTACGCTTTCGGGCGGTCAAAAACAGCGTATCGCGATTGTGCGCGCGCTTGCGATGGAACCCAAAGTAATTCTCTTCGACGAGCCGACTTCGGCACTCGATCCCGAGATGGTCGGCGAAGTTTTGGAACTGATGAAAGACCTTGCTGGCGAGGGATTGACGATGGTTATCGTCACGCACGAGATGGGTTTTGCAAGAGAAATTGCCAACCGTATCGTCTTTATTGACGAGGGCGTCATCGAAGAAGAGGGCGCACCGGAAGAGTTTTTTGGCAATCCCAAAGATGCTAGATTGAAAGAATTTTTATCTAAAGTTTTATAATTGACAAAAGGAAAGGACGCAGAGTAACGTCTGCGGGAAGGAGATACTAATGATAGGAGAGGCAATTTTAAACGCACTTTCACATATCCTTATGTTTATCGGTTTCGTGTACCTTGCAGGGTATATTATTTCGCTGCTCAACAGGTCGTTTTACAGGCTGACGGGTGCGGGAATGGGCGTCGTGTACGCGACGGGGATTATCGGTACGCCGATTCACGAACTTAGCCACGCGGCGATGTGCGTCGTCTTTAGGCATAAAATCGTAGAGATGCGCTTGTTCCGTATCGCGGACGACGGCGTGTTGGGTTACGTGTCCCACTCGTACAATCCCAAAAATATTTGGCAGAGAATCGGCAACTACTTTATCGGCGTTGCGCCCATCGTTATTTCCTCCATTTTCCTGTATTTGATGATGCAACTTTTCTTGCCTAACACCTTTGCGGCGATGAGAGATTATATGGCGGTATTGGGAGAGACGAGTTCTGGCCTTGCTTCCTTTAAATATATGTGGGAAGTGTTGGGGCTGATCATTTCTTCCATGCTGTCGGAGTTTGGCAGTGGTTTCTTCTTCTTGCTGCTTAGTATGTGTATTGCATTGCATATGAACTTGAGTGGTGCGGATATCCAAGGCTCTCTTTCCGCTTTGCCTATACTTATCGGCGTCATCTTCGTCGTTAACCTCATCCTCGCTCTTATCGGCGGTGGCGCATACTCTGGCTTCTTAGGCTTTATGAATTCCGGCGGGACGTTTATTATGGTGATGCTCGTCTTTGCGATCGTGCTTTCTTTGTTCTGCATCGTAATCGCGTTGATC
>JAFVXN010000103.1 GCA_017501125.1 Clostridia bacterium | reverse complement strand
TCCCTCTTTTTGGAGACAAATGCTCGCTAGCCTTTGCACCATTTTGCTGAATTTTGCCGTACAATCTTACGACGGTGGGCAAGCGGCGGTAGCGGTCGTCCAAAAGGTTTTCATGTTGGCATTTTCTATCTCTTTAGGGGTAGGGCAAGGCTATCAACCTGCGTTGGGGTATAATTACTCGGCAAAACGCTACGATAGGGTAAAGCAGGCTTATCAGTTTACGCTGTTTTTCACGATGGCGTTGATGAGTTTGTTTGCAATCATATGCGCCATCCTTGCGCCCATTATGATGCGTGCCTTTTTGGACGGTGACGTGGCGCAAAATATGGGTACGACGATGTTGCGTTTACAATGTATCGGTATGCCGCTTTTGCCCGTCAATTTTATGGCCTCCGTCACTTATCAGGTAGTAGGCAACAAAATATCTGCCTCGGCATTAGCCGTCTCTAGACAAGGGCTGTTTTTCTTGCCGTTCATCTTGCTTTTGCCTCTTTGGTTCGGCGAGTTTGGTATCGTCAGCGCGCAGATGTTTTCGGACGTTTGTGCATGTCTTTTTGCCGTCCCTTTCACGATCCTATTTTTTAAGCAATTGAAGGATTTGATGCAAAAAGAAGAGGGAAATAGTGAAAACTAGATAAAAAATTTCTCCACGCTATTGCGAAAAGCCCGTAAGTATGCTATACTTACGAGTAGGAGGTGCAGTATGGATATACAACAAGCGGAAATGGAAATGCTTACCCCGTCCCTCCCTTTTGTGATGGAGTATGAACGCTTAAAACCTTTGTACAACGGTGCGTTGAAGACGGTTTGCTCTCGTTTTGAGATTTTAGACGACGAGTTTAGCATTTTGCAAGGCCACGATCCGATACATAGTGTAGAACGCAGATTGAAAACGGTACAAAGTGCCTACGAAAAATTGCCGCGTAGAGAGTTAGAGCCGTTGCCTGAAAACATCTCCAAACTGACGGATATAGCAGGCGTGCGCGTCGTTTGCTCGTATATTGAGGACGTGTATAAGATTGCGAGAGTGTTTTTGTCGCAAGACGGTATTCGATTGATCGCAGAGAAAGATTATATTAAAAGACCTAAGCCCAACGGCTATAGAAGTTTGCATTTGATCGTAGAGGTGGACGTTTCGCTCTCCTCTATGAAGGCGACGGTGCCCGTGGAGATTCAACTTCGGACGATCGCGATGAATATGTGGGCTAGTCTAGAACACGAGGTGTCTTATAAAGTCAACGCTTCGTTGCGTGCATCCTATCGAGAAGAATTGAAAGAGTGCGCGGACGAAATGTATTCAGTGGAAGAAAAGATGCAAAAAATCTGCAACAGAATCCGATTGATGCCAAAAGAAAAATAAAAGACGGAAAGTAACGAAAGATGAGTTATCGGGAGGAGGAAAAGAAAATACAGTGGAAGTTGCGGCGTATTAAAGCGATTGTCTTTGCCGTAATTTTCTTTATCACGATCGTACTGTGCGTGTTTGCTGCTTTCGTACCTCCCGCAACGTGGAAATATTATTTTCACCTTCCGTCCGTAACAGAAAGAAAGGCGGGAGAGTTGCGCTTTCATTTTATAGACGTAGGACAAGGTGATTGTACTTTTATAGAGATGCCTGACGGGCAAACGGTGCTCG
>JAFVXN010000102.1 GCA_017501125.1 Clostridia bacterium | reverse complement strand
GAGACGGAGACGATTAAAGGGTTGGACGGTTATGAAGGGCTTGTCCTCTCCGTCGGTGGTGGGCTCGTCTTGCGAAAAGAGAACGTGCGCTTGCTCAAAGAAAAGGGCGTAGTCGTCTACCTTCGCGCGACTTTGTCGACGCTAAAGGACAGGTTGCAAAAAGACGACACTCGTCCACTTTTGAAAGGGGACGACGGGCTGGAGGTAAGGCTGAAGAATCTGCTTTCGGCAAGAGGTGACGTCTACGAAGGCGTGGCGGACTACGTCGTCGACGTGGACGGAAAATCGCCCGAGACGGTGGCGGAAGAAATTCTTTCCCTTATGGGAAAAGCGTAGGAGTAGGAAGATGAAGACGGTACTGGTGACAGGCGGCGTAAGAGGGATAGGACTTGCCGTATGCGAAGGGTTTTTAAGAAAGGGCTATCGGGTGTGCGCGTGCTATTCAAAAGACGAACTTTCAGCGCAAAAGGCGCGCGAAAAAGGGATTGAGACCTTCCGCGCGGACGTGTCTAAAGAAGGGGACGTGCAGTCGTTGTTTAAGGCGATAGGCAACGTCGATATTTTGATAAACAACGCAGGCGTGTCCTTATTCAAGCAAATCCAAGACGTGACGGAGGAGGAGGTGGATGCCCTGCTCTCCGTCAATCTCAAAGGCGCGATTTTGTGTGCGCGCGAGGCGAGCAAGGGCATGATAGCCAAAGGTGCAGGGCTGATCGTGCAGATATCCTCCGTATGGGGCGAGGTCGGCGGCAGTTGCGAGAGCGTGTATTCGGCGACGAAAGCGGCGCTTATAGGCTTTACCAAGGCGCTCGCCAAAGAGTTGGGTTATAGCGGCGTTAGGGTGAATTGTATCTCCCCAGGCGTCGTCGACACGACGATGAACGCACGCTTGTCCGCGGCGGATATGCGCTCGCTCGTGGAAGATATCCCAGCAGGGCGCGTAGGCGTGGGTGAGGACGTCGCGCAGGCGGCGTTGTATCTTGACGAGGCGACCTACGTGACGGGGATAGACCTGCCCGTCAACGGTGGTTTCTCCATCGTCTAATCAGCCTTTTTTGAAGTAGTTTTCAAGACATTGTTGGATAAATTCGTCCGCGATCCCACTCGTTTGGGAGGCGGGCGATTTTTTTGTTCCGTCCTCCTTTTTGTCGTCGGGTTTTGGAGGCGTCTTTTCCTGATGCGGCACACCGCCTTGGTTGAAGGCGGCGGAGAATTTGGAAAGGTCGGTGATGAATTTGAGCATCTCTTGCGAGTTTTTAATCTCGCCCATCAACGGCTGAATACGCCCCAAAAAATCGGGGTTTTGCGAGAGGTAGTATAGCATAATCAAGACGAAAATTTCCATATAATATCCTATGCGAAAGACACGAAAAACTGTGCCCCACGCATACTCTATAAAGAAAAATTTTTAAGGAGTGTATATGAAAAAATTCTCTGATTATTCTAGACAAGACGAGACGCCCAAGGCTTATACGCAGGAGGACGACGTGGCGCGGCTGACGGAAAAGATAGCCAAGGCATACGACGGAAAACCGAGCATCGATATGCTAAGAGAGATATTAAAAGAGGCGGAGGATAGCAAGCGTAAGGGCACGTTGACCAACGAGGATATCGACGATTTTTACACGCAGTTTTCGCCCCTTCTAGACGAAAGCCAGCAAAAGATGCTGAAAGTCGTCGTGGATAAGTTGAAACGAATATAAAAAAATAAAAGCACCCACAGGGTGCTTTTCAAAAGTTTGCGTTAAAAAACGATTTCTAATCCCGAGGAATCGTAAACCTCGTTCTCTACGAGATCATATATAACGGTTATGCTATAGGAACCGCTTTGATATCTATTGTTGCCAAGGGGTACCTCGAATATGCCCCATACGTAATAAGTCTCCGTCGTGGAGTCGTAGTCGGTCAAGCGCTGATTGACTTTGTAGAACTTGGTGGGCGCTACGCTGTATTGCAGATAGCAACGTGCCGTCACGTGCGTCTTAGCGTGTGTTTCGATTTGTTCTGCTTTTGTGGGAGGAGGGGTGTCGTCGCCACCACCGTTGTCACAAGAGGCAAGGGCAAACGGCAACATTAGGCAGAATAAAAGGGTCAAAAAAATGGTTAAAAATTTTCTTTTGGTGTGCATAGTTTTTTCTCCTATTGTATAAAGTAGTCCTATTATATCAGGTCTTTTGACCTATGTCAAGACTTTTGACCTAAAAACGCATATAATTTTAATATGTGGTATATAGACGTGATAAGACAAATTATGCAGGAAAGGGGCTTGTCTCAGCAGGCTTTTGCGGATATATTAGGCGTCAATCAAACGACGGTTAGCCAATGGCTGTTGGGGAGAAAAAAGCCGGGCTACGACAATATCCTT
Source organism: Clostridia bacterium (assembly GCA_017501125.1). Lineage (GTDB taxonomy): Bacteria > Bacillota > Clostridia > Christensenellales > Borkfalkiaceae > Scatosoma. The sequence goes on along the minus strand of JAFVXN010000102.1, from coordinate 894 downwards.
TTGCTGTATGAAAAATTCGACGTGGAGCCAAACTGGCTGTTTGGCGTAGAGAAATGAGATAAGCCCCCAAAGTTTTGTTGACTTTGGGGGCTTTATGTGTGCGTTTTGCATAAGAGTATTTACATTTTTGCGCGCGTGTGGTATAATGTAAGGCAAAGGAGAAAGATTATGAGAAAGAATTTGAAGGCGAAGGCTTATATGTACCCGTTGCCCGTGCTGATTGTCGGCACGTACGACGAAAAGGGCGTGCCCAACGCGATGAACGCGGCTTGGGGTACGGTATGCGATACGGCGCAGGTCGTGCTCTGCCTTTCGCACACCCATAAGACGGTCCAAAATCTGTTAAAGACGGGCGCTTTCACGGTTGCGATTGCGGATAAAGCCAACGTCGTGGCGGCGGATTACGTCGGCGTGGTATCGGGCAATAAGGTGCCTAACAAACTGGAAAAAACGGGCTGGGATATCCAAAGGAGCGAGTTTGTGGACGCCCCCGTTTTTACCGATTTCCCCCTCGTGTTGGAGTGTAAGTTGGTCAGTTATGATACGGAGACGGAGTTTTGCATCGGCGAGGTCGTGAACGTGAGCGTCGAGGAGGAGATTTTGCGCGAGGACGGCAAGATTGACCTTGAAAAATTCCGCCCGATTTGTTATGCTGGCGACGTGAGAGATTATTACGCGCTGGGCGAGAAGGTCGGCAAAGCCTTCTCCGACGGCAAAAAACTGATTTAGGACGAAGGAAACGCAAATGATAACATTATCGCAGTTGCTTGATATAAGAGAAAATGATTTTTGTAACTACAAGGTTCATTTTGCAATTGGCAGGGATATAAGGAAAGAGCCGTATAATACGTTTTTAATCGGCGATTTTAAATATTGGCAAGAGTGTCAAACGTC
>JAFVXN010000001.1 GCA_017501125.1 Clostridia bacterium | reverse complement strand
TAAGACTAAATTTCTACGGCTCAGGCATTTTTCGGGATGTTTGAACGGAGAATAATTATTAGGCGATTTAACTAATCCTGCCAAAACAGCGCATTCGGGCACGGATAATTCTTCCACGGATTTTTGAAAATAAAATCGGGATGCCTCTTGCACGCCGAATAAATTGTGTCCGAAATAAATCGTATTAAGATATTTGGACAAAATATCTTCTTTGGAGTATTTGTTTTCGAGTTGTCGGGTCAGTTTAATCTCTTGTAGTTTTCTTTTAATCGTTTTTTCACCTGTGAGGTGGGTGTTTTTAATCAGTTGTTGCGAGATGGTCGACGCCCCTTCTTTTAAGGAAAAGGTGGAAAGATTAGTAATCAACGCTTTTACGATTCGTTTTGCGTCAAAGCCGTTGTGGGAGAAAAATTTTCTATCCTCCGTTGCGACGAAGGCGTGGACGAGAGAGGTGGGCAATTGATGGTAGGAGACTTCGTCTGTGCAGGCGTTGCCGCTGGATAAAATGGCGCCCTCGTCGTCGTATATCTTCATGCTATAACAATTGCTTGCAAGTTTTTCGTCTTGTAGATTGACGCCAGCCGTCACGCTAAAATAGTAGGTCAATGCCAAAACAGTGAGGCATGAAAGGATAATTGCACTAGTCAAAAGTAGTCTTTTTAGGATTTTCATTAAAAAAAGTATAGGCGATTGAGGTTTTTTTATGATTTAATCGTCAAAAAAAGGCAGAAAGACTTGAAAAAAGAAGGAAAAAAGTATATAATTGAAAAAAAGAATTTTTTTCATAGGAATATAGATGCAGAAGAAATATCACATCGTCACCTACGGATGCCAGATGAACGTTCACGAATCTGAGAAAATCGCAGGGATTTTACACAAAATGGGATACGAGGAAACGGCGGAAAAGGAAAACGCCGATATCATTTTGTTCAATACCTGTTGTATCCGCGAAAACGCGGAAAACCACGCGTTCGGCAACATAGGTGCGTTAAAAAAATTGAAAAAAGCGAATCCAAATTTGCTGATTGCCGTCGGTGGCTGTATGACGCAGGAGAAGGGGAAAACGGACGTTTTGAAAAAGAAATTCCCCTTTATTGATATTATGTTCGGTGCGCTCAACTTTGAGGAGTTGGAGAGGCTGATCATAAAAAAGCAGGCACAGAAAAAGAAAGTGATTGAAATCCGCGAAAAGGAAGGGGAAATCGTCGAAGGGCTGAAGCCTTTTAGGACGAGTTATCCCAACGCATGGGTGAATATTACCTATGGGTGCAACAATTTTTGTAGTTATTGTATCGTGCCTTACGTCCGTGGTAGAGAAAGGTCTCGTAAAATGGCGAATATTATTGCCGAGGTGGAAAGTTTGGTCGCGGAAGGGTATAAGGAAATCACTCTCCTTGGGCAAAACGTCAATTCTTACGGCAACGACCTAAACGACGGTAGCAATTTTGCCACGCTTTTGGATAAGGTGGCGTCAATTGAAGGCAAATTCCGTCTTCGCTTTATGACTAGTCATCCGAAAGATTTTACGGAAGAAGTCGTATCGGTGATGAAAAAGCACGATAAAATATGCAAATGCGTGCACTTGCCCGTACAGGCAGGCTCAAACCGTATTTTGTCTTTGATGAATCGTAGATATACGAGGGAAAAGTATCTTGAAGAAGTGGCGTTTTTGAGGAAAGCGTTGCCTCAGGCGGAGATTACGACGGATATTATCGTTGGTTTCCCTACGGAGACGGAAGAGGACTATTTGCAGACGGAGGATCTCGTAAAGACGGTCGGGTTTGCCTCAGCCTTTACTTTCGTTTACTCCAAAAGGCAGGGCACGAAAGCGGCGGAGATGGAGGGGCAGATAGACGAAGCCACGCAAAAAGACCGTATTATGCGGCTCGTCGCTTTGGTCAACTCTCTTACGCGCGAAAAATCGCAAAAATATATCGGCAAAACGGTGGAGATCCTTTGCGAGGATTACGACGAGAAGAAAGGATTGTATTTAGGGCGTGACGAATTTGGTCGGATGGGGTATTTTTCTTCAAAGGAAAACAAAATCGGCGAATTTGTCAATTTGAAAATACTTTCCGCCAACGGAATCTCTTTGCACGGTGAGTTGACGGATTAAAACTAAAAACGGATAGGTGAAAGTTATGGCGCTGTCACAAATGATGAAACATTATCTCGAAGTGAAAGATAAATACCCCGACTGTATCGTGTTTTACAGGCTCGGGGACTTTTACGAGATGTTTTTTGACGACGCGAAAAAGGCGTCGGGGATATTAGAACTCACGTTGACGGGGAGAGATTGCGGCTTGGAGGAGCGCGCACCGATGTGCGGCGTTCCTTTTCACGCGGCGGAAGGATATATCGCAAAACTTGTCGAAGCAGGAGAAAAAGTCGCCATTTGCGAGCAACTTTCCGATCCAAAAGCAGGAAAGGGGCTCGTAGAAAGGGACGTCGTGCGCGTCGTTTCCGCAGGCACGTTGATTGACGATAGTATGCTGGACGAGAGTAAGAGCAATTATATTGCCTGCCTTTTGAAAGAGGGGGACGAAGTTGCGCTTGCATGGACGGACATTACGACGGGTGAATTCTTTGCGCAATTGTTTGTGGATGCGGCTATGGAGAGTGCCGTATGCCAACTGATGAAAATCGGCGCGGTTGAGATTATTTGCAACGAAGAAGGGTTGTTTGAGTCGAAGAGGATGAAGGAAACTCAGCACGGCTTGTTGCCCAACTTTTCTTGCTATTCTTCGTGGGCGTTTAATGAAAAGCACGCTGAGAAGAATTTGCTTACACAGTTTGGAGCCTCGTCGTTGGCGGCATATTCGCTCACGGAAAGTGGAAAACTCGTTGCCGTTTGCGGGGCATTAATCGAATATTTACGAGACACTCAAAAACACGCCTTGCAAAATATTAGTGGTGTAAAAGTCATCAAATCAAGTGCGTTTATGGAACTTGATGCGGTAGCGGTAAGGAACCTTGAACTGGATAAAATCAATTCCACGGGTAAAAAATACGGCTCGCTGTACTGGCTGTTAGATAAGACGAAGACGGGAATGGGTACCCGCCTTATGAAGAGTTGGATTCTCTCGCCCTTAAAGGATATTGACGATATTAATTATAGATTAGACGGTGTGGAGGAGTTGTACAAAGCGTCCGTTGTTCGTGCAGCAATTAGTGATACGCTCAAAGACGTCAAAGACGTGGCAAGACTGTCGGGGAAAATATCCAACGGCAATATGAAGCCGATAGACTGTCTGCTTTTGGCTACTTCGCTCTATGCGATTCCGTCGTTAAAATTTCAGTTGGCGGGTTTTTCTTCTAACATTTTGACGGATTTGAACGCCGAATTGTTGGATATGAAGGACGTTGCCGATTTATTGACGGCGGCAATTGACCCCACGGCTTCTTCCATTATGAAGGACGGTGGCTATATCCGTAGCGGTTTTTCTCCTGAACTGGATGAATTTAGGGCGGTGGAAAAGAACGGAAGGAATATGGTCTTGGAACTGGAAGCCCGTGAAAGGGAGCGTACGGACATTAGGACCTTAAAAGTGGGCTTTAATCGTGTTTTTGGGTACTATATCGAAGTCAGCAACTCCTTTAAGGATAAGACGCCCGCCGACTATATTAGAAGACAGACGCTTTCTACGGGAGAAAGATATATCACGGAAGAACTGAAGTTGCTGGAAGAGAAAATCTTGACCAGTGGCGAAAAAGCGTTGAAGTTGGAAGGCGTCATCTATGAAAAATTGATGACGACTTTACGAGAGAGAATCGAAGACTTAAAGAGAATTTCCAATGCGATTGCCACGCTGGATTGTTTGCTTTCCTTTGCGGCTGTTGCTAGAGAAAGTAGATACGTTCGTCCTGAAATGCTACCCAAGGGCGCGCCTTTATCTATCGTGGAAGGGCGTCATCCCGTAGTCGAGGCAATCTCGAAAGAGCGTTTCGTCCCGAATGATACGTTGCTTGACGGCGAGGATAATAGAATCGCTGTTATAACTGGGCCTAATATGGCAGGTAAGAGTACGTATATGCGCCAAGTTGCCTTGATAACTTTGATGGCGCATATTGGCTGCTTCGTCCCTGCAAAAGCGGCGCAAGTGCCTATAACGGACCGTATTTTTACGCGTGTAGGGGC
>JAFVXN010000101.1 GCA_017501125.1 Clostridia bacterium | reverse complement strand
ATTCTCCGTCAATTCTACTTGGTCGTCTGCAATCAATACTTTAATTTTCATTTTTTACCTCTTTTTCTTTCGTTTTTTCCTTTTGAATAGGTAATTGCAACCTGATTTCAAAGCCCTCTTCCGGTTGAGTATAAAAGGCAATGCTTCCACCCAGGGCTTTGGCTTCTCTCACCATACCCGTCAGCCCAAACCCTTTTTTGAGTTTTCCCGACTCTCTACCCATCCCGTTGTCCGACAGCAAAAAGTCGATACCGTCTTCCGTGTTTTTTAACTCGAAATAAAACGCGCTTGCACCGCCGTGTCGCAATCCGTTGGCAATCCCCTCTTTAAAGGTATTGCATATATATCGATAAGTCTTATCGTCCACTTCCACGTCGTCGACGTCGTGTCTTATGACGACGTCCGTCCCATCCGTCGATTCGGCTATAATTTGCAGCAACGCCGTCTTTAAAACGGGCTTGCCGTGGCTACCCGATAAGAGGTGTACGCTTTCTCGCAATTCTTCCAACGCGTGTTTCGCCTGCAAATTTGCGGCGACGATTTTTTGCTTAGCCGATTGCGGATCTTGCTCGATGATGAGTTTTGCCGCCTCCGTCTGCATGATGACCGTCGTCATAGAGTGTCCTGCCGTATCGTGGATTTCTTTGGCGATCCTCTGTCTTTCTTCTAGCGCCGTGACTTCCGCAAGTTCGTCATACGCCTCCTTCAAGCGCTCGTTGCTTTCATCTAAGTCTTTCAGCACTTGCGTCAAACGCAAATATTGATGATAGAAAACGAGCAGGAAATGTATCCCCACGAAATGCACGGCAAAATATACGAGCGCCTCAAAAAAATGCGGCAGCCATACGACGAGCGCCGTCCATCCGTCAAACCAAATAAACGACGTAATCAAATACGCCACGACGTACAAAACGGACGCAACGATAAGGACGATTACGGACGTACGCATTTGCTTTGCGTTTAAGTACAGTTCCGTCAAAAACAAAATGTACAAGATGGGGACGTACGAACTTCTCGTCACCCCTACCAAAAAGAAAATACTTAGCGCGCTAACGATGTAAAAAATCTGTTTATGCTCGTTTTTCTTGACCACAAAAAGGGTAATTGCTTCGCTGGCGATAAGCAGGACGAACAGGCAAATCGCCGCAATGATACGTCCGCCCATCACTCCGCTGTTGAGCAACTGCACCGTGATAAATATCGCCTCGAAAAGGAGCAACCCAAGGATGAGTATCTTCCCGACAAGCACCATTTTTTTCTCGTCTTTTAGCCCGAATTTTTCTAAAATCTCGACCGCCTGAGCGCCCAACTCTTCCAAGGCTTCGTTGTCCGGTTTTTTGTTTTCTTTTTTCATCGCTAATCCTTTAAGACGCCGACGAACGAATCGCCGACTTTTTCTATCGTAAAATTGTCTAGATTCTTAGAAAATACCTTTGGATAATCAAGACTTGCCTCATCCAGATACTGCCTCTCTTCCCGCGAGGATACCCCTGCCTTACGTATAGAATACTGCCTGCAAATATCCTTCATTTTACCCGAGCGGTAATAACTATATACGCCACTCTTTGCTACGATGACGTGATCGCAAAAAAGCACGTTGTGAAAACTACATATAAGTTGACACATCCTCGTCATTTCGTCATCTTTGACGGAGGGATTACCTATCCCGCTTGGATGATTATGCACGGCAATTATGCCGCTGGGCGCATGATCCAAAATGAGTTTCGTAAAATCGAACGGCTCGACACTAACGCAACCTTTCGTCCCTTGAAAACGACGGCGAAAACGGATATTTCCATGCTTCTCCAAGAGATAAAAATCCAAAACCTCTTCAGTCAAATCCTCGTACTTCCCTTTGACGTATTGTAAAAACGCTTCCGGGTTGTAAGTTTCCCCGACAATCGTATGCGTCTCCGCACGCTGTGCGTAAGCAACCTCGTTGCACGCGCCAAGCGCACGCAAAAACACCGCGACCTGCTCTCCCACGTCCTCCACCTGCATAAGGCTTTCCACGTCTGCCGAAAAAAGATTTTTAAGAGTGCCAAACTTTCCCAAAAGTCTATGGGCTAAGTCGTTGGTGTTGCGGCGCTTAAAGACGAAAAAGAGGAGCAACTCTACAATCTCCACTTCCGTCAATCCGCTTTGCTTGAATTTTTCAATCAGCCTTCTTCTATGTCCGCTGTGCGATCCTACTTTTTCCATAGTTTTATTGTATCATAATTTTTGACTGTTGTCAAAAACAAAGCAAAGATTTTTTTCTCCTTTTGCACTTTTTTACGCCCTTTCTATTTACTCGGGAGAATTTTTACGCTATAATGGAAAAAATAGGAGTATTGTTATGGTACACGTCACGGAAAAATATTTGCCTAGTGCGATAGAAAGCGTACGGGAGATGATACGATTTGACTCCTCTTTCAAAGAAGAGGACGGCTACCCTT
>JAFVXN010000100.1 GCA_017501125.1 Clostridia bacterium | reverse complement strand
TGAGCCAGTCGGCGTTCTTGTGCGGACTGAGCGTCAGCGTCGTGCAAAAGTAGTCGTAGCCCCTCTCCTTTGCCACCTCCGCCGTCTTTTTGAGGCGCAATTCATAGCAAAGATAGCACCTTTTGCCCCGCTCGGGCTCCTCTTCCAAGCCCCGCGCCATCTCCTCAAATCGCTCCTTTTCGTGCGCACAATCAATAATATCCGCGTAGCCCGTTTCTTTCAAAAAGCGTGGCGGCTATCTTCGCTCGATAGAACTTTCAAAAGAATACAATCTTTATCGGCAGGATTATTGCGGTTGCAAATTCTCCAAGAGGTAAAAGGCGTATCATCACAGGGTTTCGTCGCGCTGTGGCAACCTTCTCTCACGTACGCCTAAGTACGCTCCCTCAGGTTGTCCTCGCGCTCCTGCCCCTGCTCGCATCTACGTCTCTTACAAATAAAAAAATAAAGAACGCGGTATAAAGCCGCGTTCTTTTTTAGATTTTTTCTTCCATAAAGGTCTCGCCGTTTTCGAGGTTTTTCCAGATAAGTTTGTCGCCGCAAAGCAGGATATAACTATTCGGCGTGCCGTCTTTGGGTAGGGAAATCGAGCCGCAGTTGGCGTATTTTACACCGCCTAAATCGGTGAGTTCGGGCGTATGAAAATGTCCGTTGAAAAGGACGTCGCCTGCCTTTAACGGGGGCAAAACCTCTTTGTTAAAAAGGTGCCCGTGCGTCAAAAAGAGGTTGCGCGCGCCCCAAGGGAGCAAGGCGTAATCTGCCATCATAGGGAAATCGAGCACCATTTGATCCACTTCGCTGTCGCAGTTGCCACGCACGCAGACGAGGTTCTCTTTGACGGCGTTGAGCATCGCGAAAACTTTCTTGGGTGCGTAGTCTTTTGGGAAGTCGTTTCTGGGGCCGTGGTAGAGAAGATCTCCCAAAAGCACCAGTTTTTCTGCGCCCTCTTTTTGGAAAGCGGACAGCAATTTTTCACACCAGTACGCCGAGCCGTGGACGTCGGACGCAATCACGATTTTTTGCATAATTTTACTCCAAAATTTTTGAAAAAAGCCCCGCAAGACACGGGGCAGGTATTAGAATACGAATTTGAATACGTTGATACCGAAGGGGAGCAGAGCACCGCTGTCCATAAGGGAGGCGAGTTGCTCGGTCACCTCAGGCAATTGCTCTTCGCCGTAGACGCGGAAGGGGAATTGAGAGAATTCCACCGCCTTGTTGGCAAGGACGTTGATTGCCGTCGAGATATATTCTCTGCTGTCGTTGATGCACTTGACGGTGACGCCGCGTTGCATAGCGTTCTGCAAATTAACGGGCAAGGTTTTGTCCGTATTGGCGCAGAAGGCGACGTAGGCGTCTCTGGACACGAGGGAGAAAAGAGAGGAGGGGTCGACGCGGTTGTTCATCGCAAGATAGACGGCGGCGTCGGCGTATTTCCCGCCCGTGGCTTTGAGGACGTTGTCTTTGAGGGTTTCGTCGTTTTTGAAGGTGTAGTAGATACCGCTCTTTTTGGCGATAGTCAATCGGTCTTGGTTGCTATCGACGAGCAGGGGCACCGCGCGATGATAGATAAGGCTTTGGCAGAGCACGTTGCCGTACAAGCCGCCGCCGAGCACGAGCACGTGCTGACCGACGGAGATGTGCAGTTCGTCAATCACCCTTTCCGCAAAAGCAACGGCGTCGATCAAAGCCGCAGCCTCGTCGCTGACGGACGCAGGCAGGACGTAGCAATCGTTGACGCCGAGCATCGTAAAGTCGCGATAGAACCCGTCCATCGTCTCGCCCGCCGTTTTTAAGTTCCCGTTCTCGTCTTCGACGACGTCGGCAAGATATACCCTGTCGCCTTTACGGATAAAGGAATCTTCCGCGGCTTCCGTCACCTGCCCGATAGCAAACCTACCAGGGATGATGGGTGCCTTAACGCGCGTGACGCCCGTATAGACGGACACGTCCGCCTCCGTAAGGAGTGCTTTGGTCACTTTCACTTTTGCCATACCTTCCGTCAATTTAAGATCGGGCGCGGTAGCCCTTTCCAGATGATGAGGAGAGGATAATTGCCAAACTTTCATTTACGCATCCTTTTTAGATAAAATAGCGCACGAGTTTACCGCTCACGCTTAAGTAAATTAAGTATAACTCATTTTTATGAAATTTGCAACTATTTTTTGTAAATTCGCGCAAAAACAGTTGACGGAGCGTAAAAAAAGCGTTATAATTGTGGAGCATTTGAAATTTACATGGGCGAGGTGAGAACATGAAAGCTGATATCCATCCTAAATATCACGAAGTGACTGTGGTCTGCGCCTGCGGTGCTACCTTCAAGACTGGTACGACGAAAGAAGGCGACGTAATGAAAGTAGATATTTGCAGCAATTGCCATCCTTTCTTTACTGGCAAGCAGAAGTTAGTTGATACCGGTGGACGTATCGATAAGTTCAAAAAGAGATACGGTATCTAAGTGGAGAAGTTGGGTTTAAGGGCGTCCTTAAACCCTTTTTTCATTTTTTTCTTCTTATAGGCGTCGCATCTCTTCGTCGCGGCTCGCTTACATACGCTCGGTATGCGCGCTCGCCGCTCCTCGACCTGTTCGCCTCTAAAAAGAAAAAGGTGGGGACATAGTGGCGTCGCAATACGGCGTTGTCTTTCGGTCACGTACGCTCGGTACGCTCCCTCAAGACGCCTTGTCTTGCTTGCCTCTAAAAAGAAAAAAGGCGGGGACACGGTGGCGAGGTGATACGGCGTTGTCTTTCGCTTACATACGCTCGGTATGCGCGCTCGCCGCTCCTCGACCTGCTCGCCTCTAAAAAGAAAAAGTGGGTAGGAAGGTGGCGCAACTTGTCGTTGCGGCTCGCTTACATACGCTCGGTATGCGCGCTCGCCGCTCCTCGACCTGCTCGCCACTAAAAAGAAAAAGTTTCTCTACAAACAAAAGAAAAACGTATCCACGTTTACAAAAAAGAAAATTATCCGTTTTTTGCATTTTTTTCGACGGAGCACATATAAAAATAAGTGCGGTCTACGGCCGCTAAGGAAATTATGAAGGCTAAAAAAGAAAAAACAACTAAAAATTGCACCTATATCGGTGGGCAAGCGATTATGGAAGGGGTTATGATGCGCGGAAAAACCGCCATCGTCTCCGCCGTTTGCGACCCAGAGGGGAACGTGCAGATAGAGTCGGAACGCCTTACTCCGCCCGAAAAGCGCAGTAAGTTTGTCCGCGCGCCCTTTATACGCGGTTTTTTCAATTTTATAGACTCGCTGAAAAGGGGCAATAAAGCGATGCTTCGCAGTGCCGACGTCACGATGGATGAGGAAGCGGAGACCCCCTCTAAGGCAGAAAAGTGGCTGGCGGAAAAGCACAAAATCAACTTGAAGGCGATTTTGGAGTGGATTGCCGTTATTATCGGCGTGTTGATGGCGATAGCAATCTTTATCGTCGCGCCGCAACTGCTGACCAACTTGACGGGTTTCAACGGCACCAGCGCAGGGTTAGACGCGTTGTGGTTTAACCTGATTGAGGCGGGCATTAGATTGACCGTATTCATCATCTACGTCGTCATTATGGGTATGATTCCCGCACTCAAACGGGTATATATGTGCCACGGGGCGGAACACAAGACGATCAATTGCTACGAAAAAGGCGAGGAATTGACGGTAGAGAACGTGAAAAAGGCGTCGCGCCTGCACGATAGATGCGGTACGACCTTCCTGTTTGTCGTAATGATGGTGGGGATTGTCGTATTCTCGCTGACCAACCTTGCCGTGGGACATTTTGCCTATCTCACCCCGCACGAATGGGTGAATAACGTTATCCGCATAGGGATAAAACTCTTATTATTGCCGATTGTGGCGAGCATTGCGTACGAGGTATTGTTGCTCCTTGCCAAGACGAATCATAAGTTCTTCTTCATCTTCAAAGCCCCTGGGCTTTTGTTGCAAAGACTTACGACGAGGGAACCTGACGATAAGATGATGGAGTGCGCGATCGCCGCCTTCAACAAAGTGTTGGAGATGGACGCCGACCAGACGATCCCCGAGAGTCGTTTCGTCACCTCGGCGAAGATGAGCGAGTTGCTTGCCGACACCAAAAAGCGTTTTGCCGCCGCGGATATCGAAGAGGACGAAGCGGAGTGGGTATTCGCCTTGACGCTCGATCTTCCTAAGAGTGCCGTTTGCACGGAAGAGCGCATCTTAAAGCGCGTCGTCGTCAGGGATTTGATGCGGATTATCGACGAAAGGTTGACGGGTAGACCCCTTTGGTATATCATCGGCGACGCAGATTTTTACGGGTACAAAATCAAAGTGGACGAAAGGGTGCTTATCCCCCGTCCCGAGACGGAAGAACTTGCTCTGCAAGTTATCAACACCGCAGAAGAAGGGTACGAGATACTTGATTTGTGCACGGGTAGCGGCGCAATTTCTATCGCCGTATACAACGAACTGAAGAAAAAGGGCATCAACGTGTCCGTGACGGCGTCGGATATTAGCGCAGGCGCACTCAACCTTGCCAAAGAGAACGCGGAAGAGCACCGCGCGAAGATTAAATTCGTCAAATCGAATATGTTCGAGAAGGTGAGAGGAAAGTTCAACGTAATCGTCAGCAACCCTCCGTATATTCCTTCGGCGGAGATAGAGACCTTGCAGCGCGAGGTGAAAGATTTCGAACCGCGTGGCGCGCTGGACGGTGGCGAAGACGGCTTAGACTTTTATCGTATTATCGCCCAAGAGGGGCCCAAACACCTCGTCCGTGGCGGTATGATCGTGATGGAGGTTGGCGCGGGTCAAGCCGAGACGATCGTCAAAATGTTCAAAAAGAGCGACTATTCCATTATCGTCAAAGACATGGCGGGCGTTGACCGAATTGTCAAAATCGTTATGTGAGGATAGGGTATGTTTGCAAAACTCGACGAAATATTAGCCCGTCACAAACAGTTGACGGAAAAGTTATCCGACCCCGACCTTCTTGCCGATACCTCCGCCTATCAAAAGGTGTGTAAGGAACACGCGGATTTAGAAGAGACGGCGGCGACGTATACGAGGTATCTTGCCGTCCAAAAGGAGATGCAAGATGCCTTCGAGATGGCGGAGATTGAGACGGACGGCGAGATGAAAAAGATGCTCCTCGACGAGGGGTACGATTGCAAGGAACGACTTGCTACGCTCGTTGACGAACTCAAGATTTTACTCCTGCCCAAAGACGAGAACGACGAAAAGAACTGTATCTTAGAGGTGCGCGCAGGCACGGGCGGCGAGGAAGCCGCCTTGTTCGCTGGCGAACTGTGCCGTATGTACGTCAACTTCTGCGCGGCGAATCGCCTGAAAGTGGAAGAGATGGAGATTGCGGCGACGGAACTTGGCGGCGTCAAAGAGGCGATCTATTCCGTCAGCGGAAAAGGCGCGTACAAACTCTTAAAATACGAAAGTGGCGTGCACCGCGTACAGCGCGTTCCCGCTACGGAGACGCAAGGGCGCATCCACACTTCGGCGGCAACCGTCGCCGTCCTTCCCGAGGCGGAAGAGGTGGAGGTAGAGATCCTCGATAAAGATATCCGTATCGACATTTTCCACAGTGGCGGTGCGGGCGGACAGAACGTCAACAAGGTCGCGTCTGCCGTGCGTATCACCCATTTCCCGACGGGGATAGTGGTCACCTGCCAAGACGAAAGGTCGCAACTCAAGAACAAAGAGCGTGCCTTCAAGGTGCTCCGTTCCCGTATTTACGACCTCTACAACAGCCAGAACGCGAAAGCGCGCGAGGACAACCGTCGTAGCATGGTAGGCAGTGGGGACAGGAGCGAGCGAATCCGCACCTACAACTTCCCGCAGAGCCGCGTGACCGATCACCGTATAGGGCTCAGCCAGTACAACTTAGACGCCTTTATGATGGGGGATATCTCCTCGATGGTAGAGGCGTTGACGATAGCGGACAGAGAGGCGCTCCTCTCCTCCCAACAAGATTAAACAAAACAAAAAAGACTAACAAATTTTTGTTAGTCTTTTTATTTTGCTATTTATACAAATTGATAATTTCTTTTTTAGATCGCCAACAAAAAAAGCACCCTAAAAGGGTGCTTTAATTTTTGCTAAACCTAAGCGATTAGAATTCGCATTTTTCCTTGACGTAAGCGATTGCCTCGTCGATAGGCAGACGGATTTGTTCCATCGTGTCTCTATCGCGGACGGTCACGGTGCCGTCTTCTACCGTTTGGAAATCGACGGTCATACAGAAGGGGGTACCGATTTCGTCTTGACGGCGGTATCTCTTACCGATAGAGCCCGTCAAATCGTAAGTAGCAGGGAATTGTTTGAGCGCCTTCGCGTAGATTTCGTCTGCCTTGTCGGCAAGTCCCTTTTGCAAGGGCAATACCGCGCACTTGAAGGGTGCGAGGGCAGGGTGGAGGCGAAGGACGGTACGGATATCGTTCTTTTCCGCGTCGACCACTTCCTCGTCGTAGGCGTCGGTCAAGAAGGCGAGCACGACGCGTTCTACACCCAAAGAGGGCTCGACGACGTAAGGGACGTATCTTTCGTTCGTCACGGGATCGACATAGTCGATAG
>JAFVXN010000009.1 GCA_017501125.1 Clostridia bacterium | reverse complement strand
TTTCCCTTGCCTACATCCGCGAAGAACTTGCCAAGATGTAAAAAAATCCCCTCGGCTGTGTTGCCGAGGGGATTTTTTTGTCAAAACTATTATTTTTTGTCTGTGCGTACCGTACCGTTTTTAATCGTCACGGTAATTCGCTTAGAGATATTCGTTCCGTCTACGGTGCAGGTCACGAAACACTCGCCGAATCTTTTGCCGACGATTTTACAGCCGTGATTTTCGGTGGGGACGACTTTTGCGATTTTGGGATTGGAAGAAACCCACGTGAATTTAGGGACGGGGCTTGCGTTGTGCGGCACGAGCGAACAATGGATAAACGCGTCGGAGTTGTAAGGCATCGAGACGCTTTCACTTGACAGGATAATATCCGCAAGTGGTGGCAAAACGCTGACGAAGAAAGATTTTTCTATTAATTCCGATTTGATTGTCACCTTAATTCTGCCAGGCGACAACGCACGGAGTTTTTTCTCGTCCGTGATGACGGCGACGGACGGGTTGCTGACAATATATTGCACTTTATCAACGTCCTCAGCGTCGCTCGGTGAAAAATCACAAGAAAAATCAAGGATTTCGTCAGGGCTTATTGCAAAAGAGGGGACGTGAATTTCGATGTTTTTCACGTAGTTGTGTTGGAGTGATTGGATGTTTTTGGAGAGGTACAAAGACCCCGCTTCGTCGACGAAAGACAAGGCAAAAGTGCCTGCCTGCAAAGGGCGGACGACGTTGCCGTCACACCTTGCTATCTCTTTATCGCTAGAGACGAGGAGAATTTTTGGTGCGCCTTGGCAGTGGGGGAAAACCTTGTAAGAGATAGGGTATTGCTTGTCAACGTCCATTTTGCTGGGGATATCAGGCGCAAAAATGCGATATTCTTCCAGTAAATAGGCGTCCAACTCACATTTTGCTTCGTCCGTGAGAGGTTTTTCTTTGATAGCATCAAAGAATTCCTTGACGTAGGGCAGCATAAGATGATAGCAATTAAAATAATCAAGAGCGACAGGCAGGTTCTCTTTCGTCACGAAAAGGTTGTATTTCGTGCTCTGTTTGCGGACGAGATTGTCGCTTGACAAGACGATACGGTACTTGCTAGAAGAACAGTCCCACGCCTCTTTTTCGGTCAATAAGTGGTAGGGGCAGTCCTTTTGCGAAAGCGTGACGTTAGGGAGATCCAGTTGGGAAAAATGCTCCGCAGAGTCGCACTTGATTGTAAGGCAATCAGGCGCCGCTTGCTTGTTGGGGAAATAAATTTTGCTTTTTTGGACGGCGAACTGATATTTGTCAGCCAAAGAGAGCGTACGCTTGTGCTCGATTAGTTGGATTTCTTCGCAATATTTAGATTTTTCCATACAAGCGTCCAAGACGACTTTATGGAAGGGGTGTCCCGTGACGACGACCCGATACGCCTCGCCGATTTCCTCGTCGACGGAGGCGAAAAATTTGTCCGCCCACGTAAAGATATCGTTGTGGACGAGGCTTTTCAGCGCCATAAATTCGCTGATTTCTTCGTTTTTGATAAAAATTTTAGGAGACGTCTCCGTTTTATCGTATTTGATTTCGACCAGTTGCATCGTAAAAACTCCTGTTGTCGGTAATAATTCCACGGATAAGGGTTAAGGGAATAAAGAGATGATAAAGTTAACGAGCCAAATAATGACGAAAACGTTCAACACCACCCAAAAGAGTAAAAATGCGAACCCGAGCATGACGTGCAGTCTACCTTTGTGGTCGTATTTGATGCGTGCAAGACCAATAAAATTAAGTACGAGTCCTACTATATAGCAGGGGAAGAAAAAGCCGAGGATGGAAAAGACGAGCCCCACGATAGAGGGAACGTTGGCTTTTTTTCTCGTGACGATTTTCGTTTCTTCAGGAGGATAATATTCCACGGGTGGATTGTCGTTATTATCCAGCGCGGGGTCGTATCCGCAGTACTTGCAAGAAGAGGCGTTGTATATCTCTTTTTTGCAGTTTTCACAAAGCATAAATAGGGCTCCTTAATCGTGTATTATATGAATTATATCATATAATAGAAAAATTTGTCAACCCCGTGAAAGAAAAAAGGAAGATTGTATAAGTGCAGGATTGTGACTTGACAATTTTTTCCGCGCGTATTATAATAGACGGGTTTTTTATAAAAAAGGGAAAGACGGATGACGTATTACGAGCATTTTCATCTAATGGTAGGGGAGACGTTGAAAGAGTGTCAACGGATAGAACACGACGTCAAACTCATCTACGCAGGGATGAAGGCGGGGGATTTTGAGACGAATTTAGCCGAGTTAAAACGCGAGGCGCTCGGTACGGTGCTCGTGGATTTGCAACGACTTGACAACTCCACCGCACGCTCGTATTTTAGCGTAGCAGACTATAAACTTTTGCGCGAGATTAAGAACATTCGCAACTGGCTGGCGCATAAGGCGTACGTCGATTTCTTATACGACAAGGGCACGGCGTGGGAAGACAATTTCAAGAAGAGTTATAAAAAACTGAAAGACTTTCACGGGCGCATGCAGACGCTTGCAGGGCAGGTAGAAAAGGTGCGCCTTGACATACTCAGGCGCTACGGCAGGATATAAGGGGACAAACATGCAAAAATCGGATATTCAAAAACGCAACACGCAAGGTAAGATTGCCAGTATCATCGGGATAGTCGTCAACGTTTTGCTGGCGGTGGGAAAGATGACGATAGGATTGTTTTTCGGGGTCATCTCTTTGCTTGCCGATGGCTTGAACAACTTGACCGATTGCGATAGCAGCGCAATTTCTATGCTCTCTTTCAAACTTTCCTCCAAACCTGCGGATAAGGAGCA
>JAFVXN010000099.1 GCA_017501125.1 Clostridia bacterium | reverse complement strand
AGGGTCAAATACTCTCTTCATCATAGCCGATTTTTCTTAATTATAACACCGCTTTTTTGATTTGTCAATAAAATTTTACGCCCTTAGCATAATTTATTTATATAAATATATGCTTCTTTGGGGGCGAACGGTGCCCTTTAGACGTTCTCTACCGAGACGGCGTGCGCGATACAAGGGATACTCTCCCCTTGGGCGCTGGATATCGTCGACAACAGTGCGCCCGTCGCGACGAATAACACCTTGTTAAGGCGGCGCTTTTTTATCTTATCTAGGATATAAGATGAAAACACGACTGCGCTACAACCTGCGCCACTCCCCCCTTGAAATTCGTCCTCGACGACGTTGTAGACTATCTCCCCGCAATCGACGTGATTCTTGGCGATATCCACCCCTTTCTCCCACGTCAAATCCTTCAAAATCCTACTGCCGAGCGCCCCTAAATCGCCCGTTAAAATTAGGTCGTAATCGCTAGGCGACATCCCTCTATCTTTGAGATGCCTTATAATCGTATCAGCGGCGGCAGGCGCCATCGCTGCACCCATATTGTTGACGTCGGTGATGCCGTAATCCACCACCCTGCCAAAGGTCGCCGACGTAATCGCAACGCTTTCTGCCGTGCACCCTTTATCGGCAATCAAAACGCCGCCTGCGCCCGTCACCGTCCATTGCGACTGCGGCGGTCTCGTGTTGCCTAATTCCAGCGGATAGCGATACTGCCTTTCCGCCGTGGAAAAGTGACTGCCCGTCGCGGCAACGACCCTTTTGGCATACCCGCCGTCAATCGACATCGCAGCGAGCGCCATACTCTCCGCCATCGTCGAACAGGCGCCGTATACCCCTAAAAACGGAAAATCGTAATCGCGCGCGGCAAAGGAGGCGGAAATAATTTGATTGAGTAAATCGCCCGAAATTAGCATATCCGTATCCGCCTCGCTAACGCCCCCTTTCTCCATCGCTTTGGCTATGGCGAAGGTGAGCATCTTGCACTCCGCCTTTTCGTAGGTGCTCTCACCGAAGGTATCGTCTGCGAGCGCTCTATCGACGTACTTGCCCACCACGCCGACGCACTCCTTCGGCCCTGCTATCGCCGCGCCCGATACTATCCGCGGCTGGCTTTTGAATTCAATCGTCTTTATTCCCATGCCCTCAGTATGCCTTTTGAGGGGAAAAGTATACAAAAAACCTGCCCGAAAGTGCATTTCGGGCAGGGCAGGTATCAACTTATAGATATTTTTCGACGATGGCTTGCATCTCGTCCAAGCGCTGAATCATATCTTTTGCAAGCACCAAATGGCATCTTGCGCGCACCAAATTTTGATCGGGATAATGAATCTTAAAGTATTTGTCGCCGTCCAAGTAGTCGGTCAAGAAACGCATACCGCACTCCACGGTCATCGCGACGGCGCCGAGCGCCAACGTCTTTTTTTCCGCCTCGGTAAGAAGGGAGCCAACTTGGCTGACGAACCCTTTGGTGAACGCCTCGTACTTTTCCGCGTCAAGGGCTACCGCCGCCAAATTCTTCTCGTCTTCCTCACCCGTAGACGCCGCCACGCGAATCGCGTCGCCAAAGTCGCACGCCACTAGCCCAGGCATAACCGTATCCAAGTCGATAACGGACAAATGTTCTAAAGTGTCTCTATCAAACAGAACGTTGCTCGTCTTCGTGTCGTTGTGCGTCACGCGCAAAGGCAAGGTGCCTGCACGCTGCATACGATACAATCTTGTGGCTATCTCTTCCAAGCCTAAATATTCCTGAATCTCTCCGTCCACTTCGTTCGCTCTACCGGAAAGATTGTCCACAATCGCCTTCTTAAAGGTCTCGTAGCGCATCACCGTGTTGTGGAAATGAGGGATAACGATATTGAGATTTTCGACGGGATAATCGGCTAAGTACGCCTCGAATTCCCCAAAGGCTTTGCCCGATTCTTCCACGATCTTGACGTTGTTAGGCTTTAAGAAAGAGACGGAGTCGTCGATAAAGCGACAACATCTCCAAAATCCACCGTCAGGCAAAATCGTGTAATATTTTCCGTCTGCCGTCGTCGAATAATGCAAGACGTATCGTTTTGCACTGATACCCGTCGCCTTGATTTTAGCACGAATGTATTCCGTCACCGACGAAATATTGTCCATCATCTCGACGGGCTGCTTGAAGACGTACGTGTTGACCCTTTGCAGAATATAATCCTTAATCTCGTTGTCGCGGAAATAATACACCTTATAGGTGGTGTTGATATGTCCGCTGTTGATAACTTCGTAGTGACGGTATTCGCCCTGTAATTGAAAGCGGTTGCAAACTTCTCTAATCTGCAACTCCCAATTATCCATACCACACCTCCTTTATCAAAGTTTCCATTTATTATTGTATCATACCCTCGGCAAAGTGTCAAGCCTCTTTTTTATTTTTTCGTCCTTTCGACCGTTTGCGACATAAAAACCCCGCCCATTACGCATACTTTCCGTATGTTTTTAACCGTAAAAAAAGTTTTACTGCTATGCATATTACCTTGTCTCTTCCTTTTTGCCTGTTCCGCACCGCCACTGCCCGAGACGGAGTCCTCTACGCCGTCTAATCCACCCGTGCTTGATGCCCCGTCTCCCGTAGCCCCTAACGTATGGACGACGGATAAGGTAGATATTTCACGCGTATGCAAGGACAAAAAACTAATCGCCCTCACCTTTGACGACGCCCCGACTAAAAAGTTGGGTGCCCTTTTAGACGTCTTTCTCACCCATAACAACGCCCACCCCGACTGCCCTGCCACCGCCACCCTATTCTGCAACGGGTACGCCTTAACCGCCCCTCGAAAAGAGACGTTATACACCGCCTTTGCCATGGGCATGGAACTGGGCAACCATACCTTTTCCCATCGCGATTTAACCACCCTATCCAGCGAGGAACTCGACGGGGAAATCGACGCGGTAGACGTCGCCTTACAGGAAATAGACGGGCAAAAAAGGCACCTTTTCCGCGCGCCCTACGGAAGAATCAGCGCCGAAGTCGTAAAACGGGTCGACGCGCCTATTATCGACTGGTATATCGACACCAACGACTGGAAGGAACTCTCCCCTCAAGGGCTCGTAGAAAGGGTGTTAGATCGTCTACAAGACGGTGCCATCGTCCTCATGCACGACGGATACGACGAGACGATAGAGGGAGTCGAACGACTGCTAAACGTATTAGACGAAAAAGGCTATCAGGCTGTGACCGTCTCTCAAATGGCAAAGACGCACGGCTGTCTTTTACGCACGGGTAAGGTATACACGCGCGCACGTAAACAACATAGAATATAGGCGAACAAAAATAGAATATAGGCAAACAAAAAACCGCGCACTTTTACCTGCGCGGTTTTTTATAATCTTTGATTTATTTTACGAACAAATTAAAGAAGGAGACGCAATCGTCTATCCAAGCGGAAATTCTTCTATAATGAGGCATTTCGTTGGTAATCTCCACCGCACCCGTGGAAGCGCCGTGTTCCCCTTGCGGGTAAACGTGCAACTCGTAAGGAATCTTATGCGCGGCAAGCGCCATTGCGTACACCAAGGAATTGCGGCAATCCACCACGCTGTCCTCTGCCGTCGTGTAGATGAAGGCAGGAGGAGTCTTATCCGTGACCGCCTTATCCAAGGAAAGTTTTTCGATCAATCTTGCCTTTTCTTCCCCTTCGCGAGGCCCGATTACGTTCTCGTACGTCTCGGCGTGCCCAATCTCGTAATTGATGACGGGGTAGCAAAGCCCCACCGCCGTAGGCGCCGCATCTAAAGCCTTCCCTGCGATAGCAGACGCGTCTTGATAACCCGTCGCTACGCTACCGACGAGGTGCCCGCCCGCCGAAAATCCTACCGCAAAGACGGAATCGGGTTTTACGGAGAACTCCTTCGCGTGCTTTTTCACGTAGTCGATGGCAGAGGCAAGTTGCAAGAACTGACGGGGATAATAAGCGCCGTCGTCCTTTACCTCGTACCAAAGCACGAACGCCTGATAACCACGCGCAAAAAACTCCGCCGCGACAATCTCCCCTTCACGCTTACTCGTCATACCGTAGCCGCCGCCAGGGACGACGATGACCGCAGGACGAGACCAGTCCATCGGGATATCGAAGGGATAGTCGAGCAACATACAATCCAAATAACCGCCAAAGCCGTATTCCTCGTTGAGCGAGATTCTTTTCGCTTGCATATATTTCTCCTTTTACAATCGTTAATTCTCAAAAAACTCGTGGTAGATGGCGCGGATGCAAGATGCGCAATCTTCGTTCTCTACGCCGACGATGATATTCAATTCGCTAGAGCCTTGGTCAATCATTCTCACGTTGATGCCCGACTCGCTGAGTGCCTTGAAAAGGCGCGCGGAAGTACCGACGTTCTTTGCCATGCCGTGACCTACCGT
This sequence comes from Clostridia bacterium, assembly GCA_017501125.1. GTDB lineage: Bacteria > Bacillota > Clostridia > Christensenellales > Borkfalkiaceae > Scatosoma. The sequence goes on along the minus strand of JAFVXN010000099.1, from coordinate 8,786 downwards.
CGCAACGAGCGCAATATTTTCGTGGATATAAATTTTGTCGGGATTGACCGCTTCCTTCATCTCTGCTACGAGTTTTTCCAAAATCCCGTTCTTCAAATACTCGTTGTCGATGACGAGAGACATGGTGTCGATACCCGAAGGAAGATGTTCGAAAGAGACGCCGTGTCTTTCGATGACGGAAAGCACCTTGCCGACGAAACCGATTTCGCTATTCATCATCGATTTTTCCAAGAAGATGACGGTAAAGTCCTTCTTGCCTGCTACGCCCGTGACAACGCCGTCGCCAACCTCACGCGAGGAGGTCGCTACGATGTACGTGCCTTCGTCTTGGGGACGGAAGGTGTTGCAGATACGAATAGGAATCCCTGCGCTCCTCACAGGGAAAATGGATTCGCTATGCAAAACGTTAGCGCCCATATAGGATAATTCGCGAAGTTCCTGATAAGAAAGTTCGCCGATACATTTAGGCGAGTTCACGATACGGGGGTCGCAGGCGTAGAAACCGCTAACGTCCGTCCAGTTCTCGTACAAGGACGCCGACACGCCACGCGCCACGATAGCGCCTGAAATATCGCCGCCACCGCGCGAGAAGGTCTTGACCTTGCCGTTAAAACCGAGCCCGTAAAAACCAGGGATAACCGCCCTTTCGTACTGACTCAAAACCCGTTCCGCGAGCGTAAAGGTCTCCTCGTTGAGCGTACCGTCCTCGTTGAAACGGACGAATTCCGTCGCGTCTACGAAGGGTACGTCCAAAACCGCCGCCATAATATGTGCGGCAACGAATTCCCCACGGGATACGCAATAGTCCTGACCCGCCCCACCGAGCATCGCCGACTTCATCTCGTCAAGCGCCGCTTGGACACCGAGATTTTTGCCGATCTCTCTTTCAATACTCAAAAAACGGGCGCTGATTTTCTCAAAGGTCTCTTCAAAGCCGATTAAATCACCGCTTTCTTGTTGCGCCGACGCCTGATACAGAAGGTCGGTCACCTTGATATCGCCGCTAAATCTTTTGCCTGGCGCAGAAACGACTACGTATCTACGCGCCACGTCCGCCTCAACAATCTTTGCCGCGGACAAAATGATGTTGCCGTCCGCCATGGACGTGCCACCAAACTTACAAACTTTCAATTCCATAATACCTACCACTCCCTTTCAAGGGATTATTGTTTTTGCTAAATCCTTACGCCCCAGGCAAGGTGACGTGAAGCAAGATCACCATTGCGAACGCTAAGACTAAAGTGATGAGTTTTATCCACCATTTGGAGATGAATACCGATTTTAAAAATTGTGCGAATTTCATCTTCTTGCCTCCTTATTTCTTAGACCCTAAGGGCAATTCTTGCCAGTAGTAATCGCGAAGCGCGTTCTTGAGGACGTCGTAATCGGCGTATCTTTGCACCACGCCTGCCTTTACGACGGAGATGATACCCGTCTCTTCCGAGACCACGATAGAGATGACGTTCGCCACCTCCGTAATGCCGATTGCCGCGCGATGACGGGTACCGAAATCTTTGGGATAACTCGTCTTTTGCGTCAGGGGTAAAAAGCATCCTGCCGCCTGAATCTTATGACCACGAATAATCACCGCACCATCGTGCAAAGGCGCCTTCGGGAAGAATACGCCCTCCAACAGTTGCGTGGAAATCTCCGCGTCCATAGGGATACCGCTCTGCAATACTTGTCTAGGCAAGTTGCCACGAGAAAGCACGACCAACGCGCCGACGTTGTTCTTAGACATATTTTGGAGCGCCTTGATGATGTTCTCGATATTCTTCTCCACCTCTTGGACGGAACGCACCTCGGCGTTCCCCGTGCCCGTCGTCTTCTCGCGCGTGGGTACGGCGTTGGACTTATCCCAGAGGCTCTTTTTTACCTCCACGTGGAAAATCATGAGGAAGAATACGGAAAGCACCAACACGTAAATCAAATAGAACTGCTGCGTGAACAGCGTCGACGAAATGAGCGTCAGCACCCCACCAACGACCAAGAGCACCCAGTATAGCGCCATGACTTTCGCCGCGTCGTTGTCGTACAAAATCTTGGACACGTAAAAAATCAACAGGAAGAGCAACAACGTCTCTATCACGTACCAGAAAGAGAAATTCTGGAAAAAGTCACCGACGTTGCTGAAAAACTGCGATACGTTATCCACAGCGTTATTCGCCAATAATTGCATCCTTTCCTCCTTTGCCTATTGTTTAAGCGAACAGGCGCGCCGTCGTCAGTTTTAACGCCGACGAAGGGGTTATCTCCCCACATTTGATAAGACTAATCGTCTCGTACAACGCTTGATAGTTGCCAAGCACCTTTTCCTTGCCCGTGCGCGAAGCAATCGAGCGGTTCTTCTTTACGACGTATTCGCTAATTCCCAGCGCCGTCGCCACTTCCCTGTCCGTCCCTTTCGTCATTGAAACGTCGTATATCGTCTTAAACGACGCCGCCAGCGACGACAGCAAGGACACCGCGTCAAAATTCTTCGAGGACAAATCCCCCAAAATCTTGACGTATTCCGCATAATTCTTCGCCAAAATGGCGTTGGCAAGTTCAAAAATCTTATACTCTGCGTCGGGGTGGACGTGCTCCTCCACCATCGCGTCCGTAATCTTCGCCTCGCCCAGCGCGACGCATACGGATAAGAGTTTTTCCGTCGCCTTGCTCACCCTCAGCATATCGCACAGGCAATACCCCGCCAACATACCGCAGGTCAAGCCGTCAATATACACGCCCGCGCGCTTGCAGGTGAGATGAATCCATTTTTTGACCGTCTCCTCGTCCGAACGGCTACAATCGACGACGGTCACGTTCTTTGCCTTAGAGAGTGCCGCCGTGCCTGCCTTGCCCTTGCCACTATTGCAAATAAACAGCAAGCCGTCCGCAGGTGGATTCTCAAAATACTTTTTTAGATAGGCGTCGTAATCCTTTTGCGTGGGATAAAAATCCGTCACTTTCACGAAACGCTTAGGGCCTACGAAGGGATAACTCAACCACGCATCGACGAGGTTTTTTAATTTATCCCCCTTCAGCGTCCCCCCTTCAAAAGCGGTATAGTCAAGGGTGGGTTCGCCTAAGAATTTCTCTTTTAACAACTCCTCGCCCTTCTCGCGGAAGTAGCCGTCCTCTCCCTCGAACAGGTAGATGGGGCAAGCGCCTTGCTCGTCGGTAAATTTACGAAAATCGACGTATTTCACCTCTTCCCACCTCTCCTTTGTCTATCTAGACAAATTGATTATAACACAGCGATTGGAAAAATGCAAGCCTTTACGGAGCGTGTTTTCTTAGAAAACACCCTTTCTTTTGCCCTTTACGGGATATTCGTGGCGAAAACGCACGTCATCGTCGCCAAAAAGGCTATCGCGGCGGCGATGATTTTTACCCGTCCTCGCAATGCGAATTTGTCCGTGCAAAGGAGCAATCCCGTCGTATAACACGACGTCGCGCCCATTGAAAAATCAAAGGATACGCCGCTAAACGGAAGCACCTCGAAGAATAAGACGACGGCTGACAGCAACGCGTTGGGCACGTACAGCAAGACGTAGGAAGCGAACGGCATCACGCAGGAGAGGGCGACGAGGCAGAGAAGAAGGATAAAGAAAAGGCTGGTGAGTGGCACGAACAATAAATTCAGCAACAAGCCCCACGCGGAAAAGTAGCCGAAACAGCGCAGGGAAACGGGCGCCGTCGTCAACCATACCGCTACGGAGACGGCAACAAGGGATATTATCTTATCCCTTACCCTGACAGCAATACTCTTAGGCGGCGTATCTCCTTTGAAAATATCCACCTCTTTTCTTTCCCGTTTCCGTATCCTATACCGCCACGTATCGTATAGCGCGTCACAGCCTTTTATCAACAACTTTTCCACCCGTCTCCCAAAGAGGACGAGCCCGTAGCAAGCGGCAAACGAGAGCATAAACCCGACGTCGTAAAGATGACAAGGAAAGATTAGCAAGACGAGTACGGCGGCAAAGGATATCCCTTCCAAATAATCCCGTTTTAGCCCGATTAGGCGCGTCGCATACGCCGAAAGGCAGGTGACGACGGCACGAATAACGGACGTAGAAAAACCACATACGCCTCCGTATAAAAGTAAAATGACGGCGGTGAAGACGAAGGAAACCCACTTCGGCAAGCGCAAAAAACATTTCCTCTCCGTCAAGAAAGCACAAAAGGCGAACAGTACGCCGATATGCAAGCCCGACACGGCGAACAGATGCGCAACGCCACCGTAGCGGACGTTCTGTAATAATCCGCTCTCCACACCCGAATCGTCGCCGATTAGTAGCCCTGCGCTAAAGGCGGCGGGCGCGGCATCCATGCCCGACGCTAAGACGTCGAGTACCCTCTGCCTTATCCATAGAAAGGGGCGGAAGGCGGATCCCGTCACCTGCAACCCCGTCGCCGACGAAAGCCGATACGCCGTAGCGGTAGAAACGGCGTCGCTACGAAGATCTCCCGCCTGCGTCAAAGATAAGTCCGTCTTGACCTCGCCTTTGACGACGATTTCGTCCGCCAAACGCAGATTTTCGCCGTAAGTGGCAGGCAGGTATGCGATTACCTTGCCGCTTTCACGGTTCCCGTCGATACTGATATCGTCTAAAAGGACGGAATATCCGTACAAATTCTTCTCCTTTTCTTCGACGACGCCCGTCACGACGCACTCCCCTTCGTAGACGGTATGCGAGCGAAAAACCGCCGCCGCGCCAAAAAAGGAAAGGAATCCTATCGCGGAAATCGCACAAAGAATACCGCACCACTTCGCCCAGCGGGAGGTTGGCAAAGAGAAGAAGACGGTAAGAAAGGCGAGTGGCAAGACGGCGACTATCCACCAAACGGCGCCACCTTGCGCGACGACGAAGACACCGAGCGACACGCCCAGCGCAAGGAAGAGTGCGCAAAAGGTCACGGGGCGAAAATTAAACAACTTTCCGCCCCTGTCCCGTTCGTCTATTTTTATCTTGCCGTCCGTCTTTCGTATCACCTGTTAGTCAACCTTAACTTCTAAAAAAGGAACGGCTGTTCACCGCTCCCTTTCATTTTATTCCAAATATTGCGAAACGGTGTACGAGAGTTTGTCCACCACTTCTTCCAAATCGCCGTACAGCATAAAACCTGCGGCTCTTACGTGTCCGCCACCGCCGTACACGCCCGCCAACTTGTTGACGTCGGCGTATTTTTTAGAGCGCAAGGAAACCTTATATTGCCCTTTTTTCATCTCTAAAAGGGACGCCGCTATCTCCACCGTCTCTACGTTGAGAGGAAAATCAACGAACCCTTCCGTCATTCCGTTGTCCGCGCCCAACTTGTCCATCGTCGCCCTGTCGATGACAATAAAGGCGAATCGGTCGTCGTGCGCATAACGCATCCTCGACATTACGTGCGCGTATAACGCCGCGCGCGCCTTGGGCTGCCGCTTAAACAACTGATACTGCAACTGACAAATGTCGGCGCCTGCGCCCACCAGTTTCGAGCCGATAGCAAGGGTCTCCTCCGTCACGTCGTCGTGAGAGAAGTTGCCGCTGTCCGTCAAGAGCCCAACGAGCAGGTACTGCGCAATCTCCTTATCCAGCGCCACGCCCAACTCCTCAATCAAGTGGAAAGAGTTCATACAATTCGCCGAACAGGTATTCACGTAGTTGTATTTTGCATAGCGGGTGTTGGATACGTGATGGTCAACGTTGATCGTATCCCCTTTCTTGGAAAAAGCAAGGAAGACTTCCGTGAGCGCGCCCAACCTTGCACCGTCGGCACTATCCATCGCCAAGTACAAATCCTCGTCTCCGTCGGGGGCTTTTTTTATCCTATCCAGCCCCGTCAAAAAGGTGAGGTTGGAAGGCACTTCGCTCTCGTTGCATACGCTACAAGGAATCCCCAACCTATCCAAAGCGCAAGCGAGCGCCAACGTACTGCCGTACGCGTCGCCGTCGGGACGCATATGGGTAAACAGCGCCACCTTTTTCGCCTTCTTTAATTTTTGCGCAATCTCTTGCAAGGTCACGTTCATACGCTTACCGTTCGTCCTCTTGTTCGCCCTTTTCGTCGGCGTGAATTTTGCGGAATAATTCGTCCATTTTTGCGCCGTACGTCATCGACCCGTCCCACAAAAAAGTGAGAGCGGGCACGGTGCGCATGCGCATTACTTGGGCGAGTTCGTGACGGATATAACCCGCACTTTCTTTGATAATCTCAAAGGTGCGTTTTTTCTCCTCCTCACTGCCCGTGTAGATGCTGATATAAATCTTCGCCGTCTTTAAGTCGGGCGCAACGTCTGCCTCCGTCACCGATACGATCCCCTTAAAATCCGACCGACTGCTCTGCAAGCGGCGGAGGAGTACGCTGATTTCCTTTTGATATTCCCCGTTCAATCGGGCCGTTCTCGATACCTTCATTACGCCTTAATCTCCTCGGTAATATAACACTCGATAATATCCCCGATTTGGATTTCGTTGAATCCGTCGATGGCACAACCGCACTCGAAGCCGTACGCCACCTCCTTCACGTCGTCTTTGAAACGCTTGAGTTGCTTGACGCCGCCTTCGCAGATCATGATGTCTTCACGATAGATACGCAACTTACCGCCACGGACAATCTTGCCGTCGGTGACGTAGCAACCTGCAATCGTGCCGACGCCCGTGATGTTGAAGGTCTGTCTAACCTCGCATTTACCCGTGAGAATTTCGCGAAGTTTAGGCGCGAGCATACCTTTGAGGGCGAGTTCCATATCGTCGAGCAATTCGTAGATGATACGGTAGGAGCGAACGTCGACCTTGGACGTCTCGGCAAGTTTCTTCGCCTTGGTGTCGGGACGGACGTTGAAACCGATAATAATGGCGTTGGCACTGTCGGCGAGCATAACGTCGCTCTCGTTGATAGCACCTGCCGCGGAGTGGATAACCTTGACCCTAACTTCCTCGTTGGAAAGTTTTTCCAAGGACTGTTTCACCGCTTCAACGCTACCCTGTACGTCACCTTTTACGATAAGGTTGAGGTTCTTCATCTTGCCTTCCTCTACCTGTGCAAAGATATCGTCGAGGGAAACGCGGCTCTGTTCCTTAATCATGCTTTCGCGTTCTTTGTTCTTTCTTTCTTCTTGGACGTGCTTCATCAACGCTTGGTCTACCGCCATAATGCTGTCACCTGCGTTGGGCACTTCTTCAAAGCCCAAGATGGAGACTGCCATGGAAGGGCCAGCCGCCTTGACCGCGCGCCCCTTGTCGTCGAACATGGCACGCACACGACCCATCGTCGTACCAGACAAAATGTTGTCGCCCGTGCGCAACGTACCCGTCTGCACGATAATGCTGGCAACGGGGCCTTTGCCCTTGTCGAGTTTTGCCTCGATAATCGTACCCTTCGCCTTTCTGTCGGGATTGGCGGTGAGTTCCTGCATCTCGGCGACGAGGTTGACCGCGTCAAGCAAATCGTCGATGCCCATGCCCGTCTTTGCAGAAACGGGTACGATCATCGTGTCGCCGCCCCATTCTTCGGGGACGAGTTCGTGTTCGACGAGGCCTTGTTTTACCTTATCGGGGTTGACCTCGTATTTGTCCATTTTATTCATCGCCACGATAATGGGCACGTTAGCCGATTTCGCGTGGTTGATTGCCTCTACCGTCTGGGGCATAATGCCGTCGTCTGCCGCCACCACGAGGATAACGACGTCCGTCACCTGTGCGCCGCGCGCACGCATCGCCGTGAACGCCGCGTGACCAGGGGTGTCGATAAAGGTGATTTGTTTGCCTTTTGCCGTGACCGTGTACGCACCAATACTCTGCGTAATACCGCCTGCCTCGCCTGCCGTCACTGCCGTCTCACGAATCTTGTCGAGCAAGGACGTCTTACCGTGGTCGACGTGACCCATAACGGTGACGACGGGTGCCCTAGGCAACAATTTAGAAACGTCTTCTTCGACGATCGTGTCTTGCAAAACGTCCTCTGCCGTCTTCTCAGGCTTGTATTCGAGGTCGATACCCATATCCGCCGCCATAAGCGCTGTGTTCTCGTAATCGATAGAGTCGTTGATACCCTTCATTATCCCTTCTTTGAAAAGGCGTTTGGTTATCTCAACCGCCGAAACGCCAAGTTTCTCCGAAAGAACCTTCAAAGGAATCTCTTGCGTCGTCACGACAGCGTGTTCTATCTTCACGGTTTGGATCTCTTGACGCTTTTGCTTTTTGGGCGTACGCATCTTTCTGTAGCCCGACTTATCTTCGTCGAAATCCTCCACCGTCATACCCTGTTGTCTAACCAACGTACGCTTGGAGACGGGTTTTTTCTCGCTGTACGTGCGCTCGAAGGTCTTCTTCTTTGCCGCGTCTGCGAAATCTTTCTTCCCCTTGGCAGGCAGCACGGGTGCGCTGACGCTAACCGAAGGAGCAAGCCCCGTCCTAGGCGCTCTGGGGGCGCTGGGTCTATCCGTACGAGGGGGTCTATCCCCTTGAGGACGAAGGGTGCGTCCTTCTTGAGAAGGACGATAGGTTTGAGGCGCGCTCTCTACGCCAGGTTTTGCGACGTATTCGCCTTGTACCTGACCGTTGCGGAAATATCTAGGCGCTCTGGGCGCGGCAGGCGATACCGTGAGGGTGCGAGGGGAAACCACCTTGGGTTCCTCCTTCTTTTCCTCTTGTTCCTCTTTCACTTCGACGACCTCGGGTGCGGGCGTTTCTTCTTGGACGGGTTCTTCGGGAAGAGAATCTTTTTCCGCCGCTTTCGCCGCTTCCTTTGCCGCTTCTTTCGCCGCTTCTTCCGCGGCGCGTTGGGCCTCCAGCCTTGCCGCTTCTTCGGCT
>JAFVXN010000098.1 GCA_017501125.1 Clostridia bacterium | reverse complement strand
TTGCATTTTATCAAATTCATTTGTATAAGTGTAATAAGGCATATCCCGTATAAACGAAAATATCCCTATCGGCTCTATTCAGTTTGTGTAGCAACCTTATTGTACCACATAAGTCGTCTTTTTGCAAGTATTTAGGCAAAAAAACCTTCCCTTATGGGAAGGCTTTTTGATTAGACCATATTTTCTAAAATCAGTTTGTCTGCGACGAGGGCGATAAACTCACTATTCGTCGGCTTTTCGCTGCCAAGATACACTCTCGCGCCAAAAATGGCGTTAATTGCCTCGATTCTGCCCCTGTTCCACGCCACTTCGATAGCGTGCCTAATCGCCCTTTCTACCTTGCTAGGCGTCGTCTCAAAGCGCTTTGCAACCGTCGGATACAACTGCTTAGTCACCTGATTGATGATATAGGGATTGTCAATCGTCATCTTGATAGATTCCCTAAGATAAGAATAGCCCTTGATGTGAGGCGGTATCCCGATTGAGATAAAAATCTCGCTGATTTTCTCCTCGAGGGTCACAGGCTTGCGCTTGCCGACCGCATACTCCTTTTTCTCGCCTGCGCCTTCCTTAATCAAAGACCGCACGCGCTCTAAGGCATTGTCTACCGAAAAGGGTTTAGCAAGATAATAATCCGCCCCGTAAGTCATCGCCTTTTCGATGAGCAGATCGTTGGCGATGCCCGTCGCGATAATTTTGACGTCACACCACGTCTTTTTCACCGCCTCCATAACGCCACACCCGTCCGTGCCTTTCAAGAACAACCCTACGATGACGACGTCGGGTTTCTTTTGCAAAATTTGCTTGACGCCCTCGTCTCCGTCCTCGCCCGTATGTACGATATGAAAATCTTCCGATTTCTCTATCGCCACCTTCAACTCCTCCAACACAGCCGCGTTGGACTCCAACACTACAATTCCTTTCGTACGCATAAATATTTTCTCCTTAAACGTTTCTTTTACGACCTTTTTCGCCGTTGGTGCTTACCATTATATACCGTCATTGGGAGAATGTAAAGCATTATTTTACAATATTCTAAAAATATTTTTTATTATTTTATGAATATTTTACAATATTATGTAAAATCCCGCCGACTTTTGTCGAAACGGGATTTTTTTGGCTTTTTTCTATTGATTTTGTCCTTTTAGTGGGTTTCGTCGAGATATTCGTCGTACGTGACCTGTCTATCGTACACTTTCGTCTCGTCAATTTCGATGATACGATTGGCTACCGTATTCATCAATTCTTGGTCGTGAGAGGTCAAAAGCATACAACCTTTGAAGTGGGTCAAACCGTTGTTGAGGGCGGTGATAGATTCCAGATCGAGGTGGTTGGTGGGCTCGTCAAAGACAAGGAAATTGCTCCCTTCGAGCATCATTTTTGCCAGCATACAGCGCACCTTTTCGCCACCCGAAAGAACCTTTGCTTTTTTAAGCGCCTCTTCGCCCGAGAAAAGCATCCTGCCGAGCCAGCCACGGAGATACTCCTCAAAGTGGTCTTTGGAGTATTGCGACAACCACTCCACGAGGTTAAGGTCGCAGTTTTGGAAAAACTCGTTGTTGTTTTGAGGGAAATAGGAGACGGAGATGGTCTTGCCCCACTTCACCGTACCAGCGTCGGGCTCTACCTTGCCGCACAAAACGTCGTAGAGCATAGTCAGCGTCGTACTCTTGGAGGAGACGAAACCGATTTTTTCGCCTTTTTGTACGGTAAAGGACAGATCCTTGAAATATCCTTCCTTCGTCAACCCTTCTACCATCAAGATGTCGTTGCCGATCTCTCTTTCGAACTTAAAGTCGATATACGGATACTTTCTAAGCGACGGCTTAAAGTCGTTGATAGTAAGTTTTTCCAGTTCCTTCTTTCTCGAGGTAGCCTGACGGGATTTCGAGGCGTTCGCTGCGAATCGCGCGATAAATTCCTGCAATTCTTTGGCGCGTTGCTCTGCCTTTTTGTTCTGCTCCTTTTGCTGTCTAGCCAAAAGTTGGCTCGTCTGATACCAAAAATCATAGTTGCCGACGTACATATTGATTTTGCCGAAATCGACGTCGCAAATGTTGGTACATACTTTATTGAGGAAGTGTCTATTGTGCGAGACGATGATGATGGTATTCTCAAAATCCATCAAATAGTTCTCAAGCCATCTTACCGTCTTAATGTCAAGGTTGTTGGTAGGCTCGTCAAGGAGCAAGACGTCAGGATCGCCGAACAACGCCTGCGCCAGCAATACACGCACCTTTTGCTTCGCGTCGAGTTCACTCATCAGGCAATAATGCAAACTTTCGTCAATCTCCAAGGCGTTGAGCAACTGGCTCGCTTGATATTCCGCGTCGTAGCCGTTAAGTTCTGCGAATTCACTCTCAAGTTCCGCCGCTTTGATGCCGTCCTCTTCGGAAAAATCGGGGTTATTGTACAGCGCGTCTTTTTCGTCCATAATATCGACGAGGCGCTTGAACCCGAGCATAACGGTACGGAGCACCGTCTCGTTGTCGTACATATTCTGGTTTTGTTGCAAAACGGACATACGCTCGTTTTTATCCAGCGAAACAAAGCCCTTTTGTGGCTCGACTTCCCCAGAGAGCACCTTCAAAAATGTGGATTTACCTGCACCGTTAGCACCGATAATACCATAGCAATTGCCTTTCGTAAATTTCAAATTGACGTCTTCAAACAGTTTTTTACTGCCGTATTGCAAAGAAACGCCCGTGACTTGTAGCATTTTATTACCTCAACTCGTTTATTCCTATAAATTATACCATATCACGCGCGCGAAAGCAAACGAATATCTGTCAAAAAGGAAAAGAAAACGCTCAATCAAAGAAAAAAGCCCTGCAAAAAAATCGCAGAGCATTTTTATCACTTTTCAAAATAGGCTACGCCTATCGCACCAGGACCTACGTGCGTCCCTATCGTGCTACCCATAATATAAACGGGCGTCTTTTCGCCGTCTTGCCAAATCGTAGGATTATTTTGCACGTATACTTTGGCGCCACTTTCATCTAATCCCGTATAAAAAACGCCGTATGGCATAGAAAAATCAATCCATTTTTCACCAATATAGTTATTCATAAACTCCAAGCCTTTTCGCTTGCCTCGTGTTTTTCCTATCATTTTCACTTTGCCGTCAACCGCTTTTACGATAGGCTTTAAATTGAGCATATTGCCAAGCAAGGCGACGACGCTAGAAATTCTACCGCCTTTTTTAAGGTATTCCAGCGTGTCTAGTACCGCCATCACGACACAAAAAGCAAGCATTTTTTAACACAAAAAAATAAAAGACGGGCAAAACCCGTCTTTTAACTATATTGAAAAATCTTATTTCGTCAACTTTTCAATTTCGTTGGCAACGTCTTGTACGGTAGCCAAACCTTCAACGTCCTCGTCGGGGATAATAATCCCATATTCGTCTTCAAGACGGCCGAGAAGTTCCACTACGTCCAAAGAGTCCGCACCCAAATCGTCGATAATTTTCGAGTCGGGCGTAATTTTTTCCGCGGAAATATTCAACGCATCTGCCAACAATTCCTGCACTTTTTCAAACATAAATTTATTCCTCCGTTAATCGAATCTTCACAATTCGCTTTAATTATTATACATAAAATATTTATAAATGTCAAGGGATTTTTATCATTTCCTCGTTAGGCGTTGGGTTTTCCTTTCATCGTCAGCCCAATGCGTTTTTTCTTGACGTCAACTTCCTTTACCCAAACTTTAACTACCTGCCCGACCTTTAATACCTCGCTAGGATGCTTGATGTATTTTGAGGTGATTTGCGAAATGTGTACGAGCCCGTCTTGGTGGACGCCGATATCGACGAAGGCACCAAAGTCAATGACGTTCCTGACCGTGCCCGTAAGTTCCATGCCCACTTTCAGGTCCTCCATACCCATGACGTCCTTTCTAAGTTCGGGGGCGGGCAACCCTTCTCTTATGTCTCTGCCTGGTTTCATAAGTTCCGTCACAACGTCGCGCAAAGTCGCCTTGTCAAGCCCCGTTTCTTTGGCGGCGCGGTCTTCTCCGTATGCGGCAACCTTTGCCCTAAGCCCGTCGATTTTGCGCGCCTTCACGTCCTCTTTCGTATAGGAGAAAAGTTGCAACAATTTCTCGGCTTTTTCATAACTTTCAGGGTGTACCGCAGTATTATCCAAGATATTGTCGCCCCCGTCGATACGCAAAAAACCTGCGCATTGCGTGTACGCCTTTTCACCCAACTTCGGCACCTTTAAGAGTTGCTTTCTGTTCTTAAATTTACCGTTTGCTTCGCGATAGGCGACGATATTCTTTGCGACGCCTGCGTTGAGCCCTGCAATATACGTAAGTAAAGACACGCTAGCGGTATTCAGGTCGACGCCGACGCTGTTCACACAGTCCTCCAACACCCCGCCGAGCGCCTCGTCAAGACGTTTTTGGTTCATATCGTGCTGATACTGCCCGACGCCGATTGATTTCGGGTCTATTTTGATAAGTTCTGCCAAAGGATCTTGCAATCTACGTGCAATCGAGACGGAACTTCTCGTCGTAGGATCAAGATCGGGGAACTCCTCCGCCGCTAAAGGGCTAGCCGAATAGATAGAGGCACCAGACTCGTTGACGATTACGTACGCTACGTCCCTGCCCGTCTCCATTTTAATCTCTTTGATGAGATCGGCAATAAAAATTTCACTTTCTTTGCTTGCCGTGCCGTTGCCACAAGAGATAACCTGTACGCCGTATTTGGCAATCAAATTCTTCAAAATCACTTTGGATTCACGCTGTTTTTGTTCGTTGTCTAGCGTTGCAAAAACCACCGCTTTTGCCAAGAACTTGCCCGTTCCGTCCACGACGCAGATTTTACACCCAGTACGTATACCAGGATCCCAACCGAGCACGATTTTATCCTTCAAAGGCGGCTGCATCAAGAGGGGTTTCAAGTTGAGTTCGAACATCTTTATCGCCGCTTCACTCGCTTTTTCAAAAAGTTCCGCACGCACTTCTCTTTCCACGGACGGCGCAATCAATCGGCTATATCCATCCTCTGCCGCTTGACGAACGATAACGGAGGAAGCCCCGCCGTTTTTCACGAACGCCGCACCTGCAATACGCTTTGCCACGTCGTCGTTGACGGAGATTTGTACCTTCAAGAACTCCTCTTTTTCACCGCGATTCAGCGCCAAAATACGATGATTTTTCGCCTCGGCGACGGGCTCGCAGTATTCCGCGTACATGCCGTAGGTTTTCTTTTCGTCCAACTCCTCTTTCCCTTTGGCATACGCAGAGGTTAATTCTCCGTGGTTAAAGAAGAAATTACGCAATTTTTTACGAGTGATCGCATCGTCTGCGATAATCTCCGCGATAATATCTTGAGCACCGTCAATTGCCTCTTTCGTCGATTTTACTTCTTCCGTAAGGTAATTTTCTGCCTCTTTTTCGACGTCGAAAGCAGCGTCTTGCGCCAAAATCGCCTCCGCAAAAGGTTGCAATCCTTTAGCAATAGCCACCGAGGCGCGCGTCTTGCGTTTTTGCTTGTACGGGCGATAAATATCCTCCACCTCGGTCATGGTGACGGCGTTTTGCAACGCAACCTTGATCTCGTCCGTCATCTTACCCTGCCCCTCGATAGCAGAGGAAACCTCTTCCTTCCTCTTTTCGAGGTTGCGAAGATAAGTAAGTCTATCGAACAATTCACGCAAAATTTGGTCGTCACAATCCCCCGTCATCTCCTTACGATAACGGGCGATAAACGGGATAGTATTCCCTTCATCGATTAAGTTGACGATATTTTGAGCGTGCGTTTGGGTAAGTTTGAATTCTTCTTTCAGTGTTTGAATAATGTCCATATCATTTTCCTTTATACAGTTGTACTGATTAAAATATTAAGTTCTTCCTGCCATTTTTCTTTTGAAAATCTTGGATTGGCAGGACTTGTCGACGGCATTTTTACGTACGGTATGCCACAATTTTCATAGTCTTTTACGAATAAGTCGTAGGCAAGCGTACCGTTCAAAAGAATTTTCTTGATGGGTGCCGCCTTTAAAATCATTGTTAGATCCGCCGTCTTAGCGTTTTGGATAGACGCGTCCGCCGACCCTACGATTTCGCACTCCGTCACCATATCCCATAGCGCGATTTTCCTTCGCAGAAGAAAGGCTTTCTTTGCCTCTACGCTATCGGGGACGTCTTCGCCAAAAAAGGCGCACACAGTCTTCCAAAACCGATTTTGCTTATTGCCGTAATAAAAAGAGATTTCCCTGCTTTTAACCGATGGAAAACTGCCTAATATCAGCACCTCGCTGTGTGTATCGTAAACGGGTGGGAAGCCCATCTTTACGCGCCCATCCTTAGTCGTCATAACACGAACGGCTTGTCTATAACGCCGACCGCCGCGACGGCTTTTTTGCTTTCGTCAAAGGTCTTTTCAATCGCCAAACGAATATCCTCTTGCGTAATTGCGTTGATTTTTTCGATTTTTTGATCAAAGTCAAAGAGTTTATCGTTGAAAAGCATATATTTTCCGTAAGTCAACATTTGCGACGACGTATTTTCCTGCGCGAACAAAAGAGAAGACTTCATTTGCGCGCGTCCACGCATAAATTCCTCCTCCGAAATCCCGTTCTTCCTCAAATCCTTCACAACTTTACCGATTGCATCATACGCTTTTTCGCCGTTTTCAGCGTTGACGCCTGCGTAGATAACCAGCGAGCCACACTCCTCGTAGGAAGAAAGATAGGAATAAACGGAATATGCAAGACCGTTTTTTTCGCGGACTTCTTGGAAAAGACGTGAACTCATCCCACCGCCGAGCACAGTGTTGACAATCTGCATGCTTTCGGCGCTGTCGTCCCCTCGAGCAATCGCCTGATACCCGATGGCAAGATGCAATTGCTCGATCGGCTTTTTCTTAACGAGACTTTTTCCTTTCAAAACAGGCTGAATTTTTCTCGGCTTAAAATCAACCTTTTTCATCGACGAAAAATATTCGCTCACCAGCCCGTCCGCTTCTTCGAAGGTAATCCCCCCAGCAAAAGAAATTACGATATTTTCGGGGCAGTACCTTTCTGCTTTGTAGGCGTTGACCTGCTCCATGGTAAAGCCTTTTACGTTTTTTGCAGGTCCCAAAATGTTTCTCCCGTAGTTCTCCTTGCCGTAATAAGCGCTCGCAAGAAGGTCGAGGCATAAGTCTTCGGGCGTGTCTTCGTTCATCGAAATTTCTTCGCAAATCACCCCTTTTTCACGCTCTATCTCCTCTTCGGGATAGGTTGCGTTCAAGAAAAGATCGGCTAACGCCTCAAAAGCCTCCGCCGTGTGGTCGTTAATCGACTTTGCATAGTAGCAGGTACAATCTTTTCCCGTAAAAGCGTTGACCTGTGCGCCGATTTTATCGAAGGCGTCGGAGATCTCGAATGCGTTGCGTTTCGTCGTGCCTTTGAATTGCATGTGTTCGATAAAATGGGAAATTCCGTCCTCTTGCGCAGATTCCACAGAGGCGCCCGTCCCTACGAGAATCCCCATCGTCACCGACAATATACCAGGCATTCTTTTTACTACCAATCTCAGCCCGTTGTCGTAGCGTTTTTCGTAAATCATTTATCCTCCAAGTTGCAGGTTTTCCGTCACCGTAATCGCCCGCAAATTTTTTGTTTTATAATAATTCAAGACGTCATCTAACGCCTCCGTCGTCGCAGGCATAGGATGCATCAAAACAAAATCCCCGCCTTTGACGTCCTTCGTCGCTCGATTGAATATCAACCTAGCGTCCTTATCTCGCCAATC
>JAFVXN010000097.1 GCA_017501125.1 Clostridia bacterium | reverse complement strand
ATGCTGTTGACAGCTACATCAAGACCCCTGAACGTGACTCCAACAAGCCTTTCCTTCTTCCCGTAGAAGACGTATTCACGATTTCTGGACGTGGTACGGTTGCTACCGGTCGTGTAGAACGTGGTATTGCTAAAGTTGGTGATCCCGCTGAAATCGTTGGTTTGATCGCTAAACCCGTTTCCACCGTTTTGACTGGTCTTGAAATGTTCCACAAGCAACTTGACCAAGCAGAAGCAGGCGACAACGTTGGTGCGCTTCTTCGTGGTATCGATAGAACTGGTATCCAAAAGGGTCAAGTTATCGCGAAACCTGGCACGGTTGCTACCGGTGTGAAATTCAAGGCAGAAGTTTACGTCTTGAAGCAAGAAGAAGGTGGCCGTCATACGCCTTTCTTCAACCACTATCGTCCTCAATTCTTCCTTAGAACGACGGACGTTACGGGCGCTATCGAATTGAAGGCTGGCGTTGAAATGGTTATGCCTGGCGATAACACCGAAATGACGGTTGAACTTATCAAACCCGTTGCTTTGGAAAAAGGCTTGAAGTTCGCTATCCGTGAAGGTGGCAGAACGGTTGGCTCCGGTATCATCACCGAAGTTCTTGCGTAAATTTTATTGCGACAATTACAACCCGTCTAACAAGACGGGTTGTTTTGTCATTATTTGTCGCTTTATCGCGCGTATGCGTCATTAATATAAGGAGGGATTATGAAGACGAAAGGTAAGCGTTCCGTTTCGTGGTGGATAGCCACCGTTATTATGATTATATCATTTATCGCGACGATCGTCTTCGAGTCGCTTGCGGCGACGGGTGGGCTGTCGATATTGCCTAATCCGTTGCACAATAGCCTCCTTAACGTGCTCTTGCCGAAAACTTTCGGGGTGCTAGCAATGCTGATTTTGACCTCACGATTAGGGGTTAGGATATTGCAAAAGCCGCAAAAACTCCTTTTTATCGTCCCGTGTCTATTGATTGCAGTCAACAACTTTCCGTTTTTGTCCTACTTTTCTGGGAATATGAGTTGGAAGGAAGGGGTGGACGCCTGGGCTTGGATTTTGTTCGCTGTCAGTTGCCTTTTAACGGGTATATTCGAGGAATTGATATTTAGAGGCGTAATCTTCCCGTTGGTGTTAGACTGGTTCGCAGACAGCAAAAAGGGGCTCTTTTTCGCGACGTTGACCTCGTCGGTGATATTCGGTTTATCCCATCAATTGAACTTGTTTTACGGCGCGGATTTTCTTTCTACGCTTAGGCAAATTGCATACTCTACCTTAACGGGTGGAATGTTTGCCTTTACGCTGATTAAGTCGAAAAGTTTGATTCCCTGTGCTCTCCTGCACGCGATTTACAATTTTGGCGGCTTACTCTTGACCAAGGAACAAGGTTTAGGACAAGGGATTGTCTTTGATATGCCGACGACGATTATGATGGCGGTAGTGGCGATATTAGTTGGCGTTTACGTAATTGTGATGCTGTGTGTTTTGCCCGATGAGGAAAGAAGCGCCTTATACGATACTTTGGGTATCAAAAAGAAAAAAGATAAGGAATAAAGAAAACCCCTGCAAAGTAGTTTTGCAGGGGTTTTTAATAAATTAGGTGGGGCAGGTATGCGTTGAAATGCGATACTTGCCTGTTTTTAGGCGGTTAACCGACGATAAGGTTGATCAATCTACCTTTGACGACGATGCATTTTTTCACCGTTTTTCCTTCCAAGAAAGGGGCAACTTCGGGTAAAGCGGATACGAAGGTTTGGATTTCTTCGTTGGACATACCCTCGGCGATCAACGCTTTTGCTTTGATTTTGCTGTTGACTTGTACGGCGTATTCCGTTTCGTCCTTTACGAGTGCTTTTTCGTCTGCGACGGGATATGCTTCTTTGAAGACGGAGGTCTTTTTGCCACAGATTTCCCACAACTCTTCGCAGAAGTGGGGCGCAAAAGGAGCGAGCATACGGAGCAAGTCAAGGATGCAATCTTTGAAGAATTCGCTCGTTTCTTCGTGTTCGTTATCGTGCTTTTGCAGCGCGTTTACGTATTCCATAATTCTTGCGATAGAGGTGTTAAAGGAGAACGCTTCCGCATCGCGCACGATGTTTTTTACGGCGAAGTTTTTTGCGTAGTTGAGTTCCTTTTCCGCTTTGGTGAGACCTTCGCTTTTGACGATAGGGCTTTCAGCCGTTTTAACGACCAATCTTTCCACACGGTCGAGGAATTTAGCAATCGACTTGATGCCGTCGTCGTTCCAAGGTCCGCCTTCCGTATAAGAGAAACCGAACATCAAATACAGACGGAAAATATCGGAGCCGTATTCGTCGATATATTTGTCGGGAGAGACGACGTTGCCTCTGGATTTAGACATACGGTTTCCGTCGGGACCGAGGATAATGCCTTGGTGGACGAGACGCTTGAAGGGCTCGTCGAAATCAATATATCCCATATCGCGCAACGCCTTCGTGATAAAACGCGCGTAGAGCAAGTGCATACATGCGTGCTCGTAGCCGCCTACGTAGACGTCGACGGGCGACATTTTGTTGGCAACCTCCTTCGTGAAGGGCGCCTTATCGTTGTGGGCTTCGGGATAACGCAAGAAATACCAACTCGAGCATACGAAGGTGTCGAGCGTATCGGGGTCGCGTTCTGCCGCGCCGCCGCATTTAGGGCAGGTGCAGTGCATAAATTTCTCGTGCGAAGCCAAAGGCGATTTGCCAGTAGGACGGAATTCCACGTCGTAAGGGAGTTTGACGGGAAGGTCTTTTTCGGGGACGGGTACGACGCCACACTTTTCGCAGTGAATCATAGGGATAGGCGCGCCCCAATATCTTTGACGGGATACCGACCAGTCGCGGAGACGATAGTTAACCTTTTTGCCGCCTTTGCCGAGTTTGGTCAGGCGGACTGCGATTGCGTCGCGTGCCTCGCTACCCGAAAGGCCGTTAAATTCGCCACTGTTGACGAGGATGCCGTCTTCGCAGAAGGGAAGGGCGGTTTCGCCACCTTTCTTTTGGATAACTTGCGTCATGGGCAAGTTGTATTTTTTTGCGAATTCAAAGTCGCGCTCGTCGTGTGCGGCGACCGCCATAACCGCGCCCGTGCCGTAGGAATAGAGCACGTAGTCGGCAAGATAAATAGGGACTTGCTGGTTGGTAAGGGGATGTACGGCGTAAGCACCGGTAAATACCCCCGTTTTTTCACGGGAGGTGGAGAGACGATCGATATCGTTTGCCTCCGCCGCGTAGCGGACGTATTCGTCGATTGCTTGCGCATTTTCGGGGTGTGCCGCTTTTAAGGTATTGACCAAGGGGTGCTCGGGTGCCAAAACGACGTAGTTGACGCCGAAAAGGGTGTCGGGGCGAGTGGTAAATACGGTGATTTTATCGCCCGTTTCGCAGTCGAAGACGACCTCGCAACCCGTGGATCTGCCAATCCAGTTCTTTTGCATCAACTTGGTTTTTTCAGGCCAATCGATTTTGTCGAGGTCGGCGAGCAGTTCTTCCGCGTAATCGGTGATTTTGAAGAACCATTGCGTCATATCTTTGCGCAAAACGACGGAGTTGCAGCGTTCGCACTTGCCGTCGATGACTTGTTCGTTGGCGAGGACGGTCTCACAGTCGGGACACCAGTTTACAAGGGCTTCCTTTCTATAGGCGAGTCCCTTTTTGTACAGTTGCAAAAAGAGCCATTGCGTCCACTTGTAGTAATCCTCTTGGCAGGTGATAATTTCCGCCGTCCAATCGAACATTGCGCCCATATTTTTGAGTTGTTGCTCCATGGTGGCGATGTTTTTCTCGGTGGAATCCTTCGGGTGGATACCAGTTTTAATGGCAAAATTTTCCGCAGGCAAACCAAAGGCGTCGAACCCCATCGGTTGGAAAACCTCGTAGCCTTGCATCTTCTTAAAACGAGCGTAAGAGTCGGTGGGACCGTAGTTATACCAGTGCCCAACGTGCAGATTTGCGCCGGAAGGGTAGGAGAACATTTCCAAGACGTACAACTTGTTGTCGGCGTTTTTCTTGTTGAAAACGTTCAGTTTACTTTTTTCCCATTGCTCTTGCCATTTTTTTTCTACAGACTTCATGTCCATCGCGTCTACCTCCAAAACGGTTAACCGTTTTATCGTTAAGGAATATCGTAGTCATTATTATAGAACATTTTCATAGATAAGTCAAGTTAAAGACTGTCAGAAAATAAAATTTCGTGGCTTAAGATAAATAATTCTTGCGCCGTGGCATACAATATAAGCGTGGAACAAATAACGATTACGAGCGCTACGGAAAAGGCGCAATATATGACTTATATATACGATAAGGTGCGTCTAAGATTCTCTATCGACGAAGGGAGTTGTAGACTTGCCCGCGAGGGTGGTTTTGAGACGGCGTCTTTTTTCGTGGAGGGGAATTTATCGCCTAGGATTCGGCGTTATACCGAGGAAAATATCGCTGAGGTTATAGCCATAGGCTATAAATACGATTATTTTTCTCGTCGTCTAAGTTTACCGCTGCTCACGCCCAGACAAAAACAACTCCTGTGCGCGTCGCTCGTTTCGGCGGATTTGGAGGAAGATAAAGAGTACGCCTTAAAGCGGCTAAAAGGGGCAGAATGCTACTCGATAGACGGGGTATATAATTTCCGTTTGGGGGAATTAAGACGGCGTTGGGAGGGGGTAATCGACTATATCCCACGTCAGTTTGGAGAGTCGTCTTTAGACGATTTCGTCGAGTTTTTAGTCGAAGAAGGGGAGGGGACGGTATACCTAAAAGACGGGCGATTGTACGACGAAGGGTACCGCCTGCTTTCTAGACGCTTGTTGCTTCCTGAGGGCGATTTGGCGACGGAGATTTTGCTCAACGGCGCGTCAAAAGTGTATTGTTTTGGTCAGGTGGAGCGCAAAACGAAGGATTTTTTGCGGAAATATTATCGTGACAACGTCTTTTTTTGTTGAAAGATTTGAAAAATGGTTGACAAATGCCCTCTGTTGGGGTAAAATGAGAGGGTAGAGACAAGTAGCCTCGCCTCAAGTTTACAGAGAGTTCGTCCTTGGCTGGAAGACGGATAACGAAAGACGAATCGTGAAACCACTCCACGTTGGTACAATGTATGAAGGTGGCTGTATTTTACGGCAATTAAGGTGGAACCGCGCATATTTTGCGTCCTTAAACTCGTTGTAGTTTAAGGGCGTTTTGTTTTATAACGAAGGAAAGAAAGGAGAAAATTATGGAAATTGTTTTGAAAAACGGTGACAAATTGCAGGTGGCGGACGGAGCGACCTGTATGCAGGCGACGCAAGCAATCTCTGAGGGGCTCGCAAGGAACGCAATGGCGGCAAAAGTCAACGGCGTCCTCGTCGATATGTCCCACGTGCTTTGCGATGGGGATACGTTAGAGGTCGTCACGCTCAAAGATAAGGAAGGGCTCAACGTATATCGTCATACCTGCGCGCACGTTTTGGCTCAGGCAATCAAGTCCATCTATCCTACTTGCAAATTGGCGATCGGCCCCGTCATTGACAACGGGTTTTATTACGACGTCGATTTTGTGACGCCCATTGCGCAAGGTGACCTTGCAAAGGTTGAGGCTGAGATGCAAAAGATTATCAAGAGCAATCTTGCTATCGAGCGTTTTTCTCTGCCTAGGAACGAGGCGTTGAAGTTGATGGAGGAGTACGACGAGGATTATAAGGTTCAACTCATCAAGGATTTGCCCGAAGGGGAGGAAATTTCCTTCTATAAGCAGGGCAGTTTTACCGACCTTTGCCGTGGCCCTCACCTTCCTTCGACGGGCAAAATTAAGGCGTTCAAGTTGACGAGCATTGCAGGCGCGTACTGGCGTGGGGACGAGCATAATAAGATGCTCACGCGTATTTACGGGACCGCCTTTGCAAAAAAAGACGAAATGGAAGCCTATTTCACCATGCTTGAGGAGGCGAAAAAGCGCGACCATACGAAACTTGGTAAAGAGTTAAAACTCTTTACGATTATGAACGAAGGCAAAGGTTTCCCCTTCTTCTTGCCCAACGGTATGATTTTGAAGAATCAATTAATCAACTACTGGAGGGATTTGCACGATAGAGAAGGGTACGTCGAGGTATCGACGCCGATTATGCTCAATCGTAGCCTTTGGGAGACTTCGGGGCACTGGGGTCACTACAAGGACAATATGTATACGACGAAGGTGGACGAAGAGGATTTCGCAATCAAGCCCATGAACTGTCCAGGCGGCATTTTGGTATACAAGAACGAACCGCACAGTTATAAAGATTTGCCTATTCGTATGGGTGAACTTGGTCTCGTTCATCGCCACGAAAAATCCGGTCAGTTGCACGGTCTTTTCCGTGTCCGTTGTTTTACGCAAGACGACGCACATATCTTTATGACGCCCGAACAAATCAAGGACGAAATCAAGGGTGTCGTCAAGATGATTAACGAAGTATATACCCTCTTTGGATATAAGTACCACGTGGAATTGTCCACGCGCCCCGAAAACAGTATGGGTAGCGACGAGGACTGGGAGAACGCAACGGAGGCGCTTCGTTTGGCACTGGACGATTTGGGACTTCCCTACGTCGTCAACGAAGGGGACGGCGCTTTCTACGGACCTAAAATCGACTTCCATTTGCAAGATTCCATCGGCAGAACGTGGCAGTGCGGTACCATTCAACTCGACTTCCAACTTCCTCAAAGGTTCGAACTTGAGTATATCGGTGAGGACGGGCAAAAACATCGTCCCATCATGGTTCACCGCGTTATTTTCGGGTCTATCGAACGCTTTATCGGCATCTTGATAGAACACTTCGCTGGCAAATTCCCCGTATGGCTTTGCCCCGTACAAGCAAAGATTTTGCCCATTACGGAAAGGCAGACGGAATACGCCAAAGGGTTGTGTGCAAAACTCAAAGCGGCAGGCGTGCGCGCAGAAGTTGATTTAAGGAACGAAAAAATCGGCTACAAAATCCGCGAAGCGCAGATGGAAAAAGTGCCTTACATGCTCGTCGTTGGCGAGAAGGAAATGGAGGCAGGGCAGGTTGCCGTCCGTCGTCGTGACAAAGGGGATATCGGTGCGGTATCGGCAGACGAGTTCTTGGCGACGGTTTTGGACGATATAGCCAACAAAACGGCGTTTTAATTAAAATAACGCAAAAAAATATAAAAAATTGCTTGACTTGACTGAAAAAGTATGGTATTATATGGAGGCTAAGCAGAAGTAATCCTTCTCGCCGTACGGTTTTAGTCGGTACGGCTCCATACTTTAAATCCTTGGTAAAAGGGATATATTGTGTGTAATAGGGTTGCTTACGGCGTAGGCGACCCTAATTTTTTTGCGAGGTATACGACTATCAAAGATCAGCATCAAATCAACGGTGATATCCGTGATAAGGAAGTAAGAGTTATCTCTGCCACGGGCGAGCAACTTGGGATTATGAGTTCCGCAGAGGCGTTGCGTATTGCCGACGAGGAAAACTTGGACTTGGTGAAGATTTCGCCCAACGCCCAACCTCCCGTCTGCAAGATTATGAATTACGGCAAGTTCAAGTTTGAGCAATCCAAACGCGAAAAGGAAAACCGTAAAAATCAAAAGATCGTAGAGTTAAAAGAGATCTATCTTTCGATGACGATTGATATCGGGGATATGAACGTAAAAGCAAAAAAGACGTTGGAAATTTTGGGCGACGGCAACAAGGTCAAGGTGTCTATCAAGATGCGCGGCAGACAAATGGCACACTCCGCAATGGGCGTGGACGTGATGAAGCGTTTCTTTGAGATGCTGGACGGTAAGGCGGTTATGGATAAAGCGCCTACGACGGAAGGTCGTCATATTATGATGATTCTTTCGCCTGCAAAATAAAAAATAGCGCAGCAATGCGATGAATTTAAGAATAAAATCGGAGGATAAAATATATGCCTAAACAGAAATCTCACAGCAGCACGAAGAAGCGTTTCTGGCTCACCGGTACGGGTAAAGTTAACCGTGCACACGGCGGTAAGAACCACAACGCTGACAGCAAAAACAGTAAAAGAAGAAGACGCTTGCGTCAATGCGCTCTCGTATCTACGACCCAAGAAGATACGGTTAAGAGCATGATGCCTTACAAGAAATAAGAGGAGGAGTTAGAGTTATGCGTATTAAGAGAGCTGTTAACGCTGTAAAGAAGCGTAGAAAAATTTTCAGATTGTCCAAAGGTTATTTTGGCAACAAGAGCAAATCTTACCGTATCGCTAGAGAAGCGGTGATGAAATCCTTGAACTATGCCTACATTGGTAGACGTAGAAAGAAGAGAGATTTCAGAAAACTTTGGATTGCACGTATCAATGCGGCTGCAAGACAAAACGGTATTTCTTACAGCAAATTGATGCACGGTCTTTCCGTCGCTGGTATCAATTTGAACAGAAAGGTGCTTGCTGATTTGGCGGTAAACGACGCGGCTGCGTTCACGCAGTTGGTTGAAAAGGCTAAAGCGGCGCTTTAATCGACGACAAAGCCCTTTGCGTAATACAAGCGAAGGGCTTTTTTAACGAAACAATGATTATCACCTCTAAAAACAATCCGTTAATTAAGGAAACGTCGTCTCTCAAAGAGAAGAAGGGCAGAAAAACGCTGGGTTCTTTCTTGGTGGAAGGGCATAAGATGACGCAGGAGTGTCTGCGTAGCCCTTTGCAGGTAGAAACAATCTTTTGCACTCCTTCGTATTGGGAGGAAAACCAAGCCTCGTTTCCCGTGGAACAATGCGTCGTTGTCAGTGAGGACGTGATGCGCCATCTGTGCGACGAGAAAACGCCGCAAGGGGTGGTTTGCCGCGTCAAAATCCCTGACTATCCTACGCTTTCCCCGACGGGAAAATGTTTGATTTTAGACGGCGTTGCCGATCCTGGTAATATGGGCGCAATCATCCGTACTGCCAACGCGTCGGGGTTTTCAAGGCTCTATTTGACTATCCTTAGAAAAGGTTGACACTTTTGAGAGCGGTTAACTAATAAAGTTACATTACAACTGAAATGGTTTGCAGCAACCTTTTGGGTGAACTGTTTTAGTTTACATCTTGCCTGATTCAGTTTACAGTATCATTTTTGACTTGCTAAATTTCT
>JAFVXN010000096.1 GCA_017501125.1 Clostridia bacterium | reverse complement strand
TTCAAAAAGCCGAGCGCAAGATAGAGTATCTTTGCACCGTACTCTTCGTCCGCCTCTTTATTCTTTCTTATGAGCCTCAGCGCCGTTTCCTCCAAGTCCTGCGGCTTGGTGTAGGTACGAAGCACAGAGGAGGCTTGTTCTAGCGAAATTAAGTCGATTAAATATCTAGGTTTGATCCCCTTTTCAAGCCCCTTTTTCTTGGAAAACTCTAAGACTTCGCTCGTTGCTGCGGCGATCGTACAAGGGGATTTCGTAAGTGTGGCAAGCGTTTGCTCCGCACTTACGGATAAGAGGTGGAACGCCCCTTTATCCGTGGAAAAATTGAGAAGTGCGTTCTTCATCGACAAGTCGAGCAATCGCCTTTCCCATTGTTTATTTTTAGAATTTGCGCCCTCTAATTTGAGGCTTTTGCCGCCTGGCAAATTTTCGGGCAGAGCGTCGAAAGAGCCCTCTTCTTCCTTGAGGATTTCGTAGCCGTTTACACCCTTTACACGCAAAGGCAAAGGCAGAATGCGCGAAATGCGACAACGCCGTACGTCCACTAACCTCTCGTAGCGTTTTTTTGCGGACAACTTTTCTTTAAAATGCGTCTCCGACAAAGAATAAGAGACGTTTTTCCCTGCGAACAAGTCTTCGACGTCAAAGCAACTAATTTGGTTGACACCGTCTTCAATATAATTTTCAAGATAGGATAAATCGTCCGTATCCGTATCCAAAAAACAACTGTCTTTCAGCCATACGCCAACGCCCACTTCCCTTTCGCCGACGATAAGCAGAGGATACAGCCCGAAGGACTGCAAGCAGGAAGCAAAGAAGAGCGCCGCCTGCAAAGGCGTAGCCTTTCTATCCGTAAGCAAAGAGGTCGCGCCACCTACGTCCACGGGAGAGGAAAGCGTTTGCTCCACCCTTTCAAACGCATAGCGTTTTACACAACCGAAGAGCGCCGCTGCCGTTTGACGGACAAGGTTCTTATCCGTGCCCGTATAGCCGCCGAGTTTAGAATGGATACTCCACGCTTTCAATTGCTCCTGCACTTCCAGACGCATACGCGCGCAATCGGCAAGGCGCGGACGCACGAACGAGGCAAGCAAAGATACGTCCCCCGAAAGCCCCTGCCAAAAGTCAAAGGGCAAAATGCGGACGATGTGCCTGCTTTCTTGGACGAGTTTTTTATCGGCGTACAACTTGACGAAGATTTCTTCCTCCGATTCTTCCGTCTTGGTGGAAAAATAGAGAGGCGAAAGGCACTCGCCCACCGTCACTTGCACCCTACTTTCGTAAGGGATAGGTTCTAAGGGTTTGACCTGTGGCAAGAGGAGAGAACCGCTTGCGCCAATCTCTAGACGCAAACCCTCTACGTTTTCCGCGCCCATATTTTTTATCTGCAACGAGGAAAAGATAGATTTTCCCGCAAAAAAATCAGCGTAAGAGTAGACGGATACCGTCTCTACTTTTACGCTGACAATTTCTTCTATCGGGACTTTCTTTACTGCCATACTTCCCACCTCAATCTTTATCTATCCATTATTGACAATTTCACTAAAAGTCAAGCCTATCTATGCAAAAAAGGCAATTTCCCCTACCCAGGGTAGCGTTTTTTTGCAAAAAAGAACGGCTTATCCGTTCTTTTTTATCTCAATCTAAATACTGCGATACGGCGTAAGACAACTTGTCGAGCACCTCTTCTTTCTCGCCGAAAAGCATACACCCTGCCGCACGGACGTGACCACCACCCCCAAAGACTTGAGCAAGTTTATTGACGTCGGCATACTTTTTAGAGCGAAGAGA
>JAFVXN010000095.1 GCA_017501125.1 Clostridia bacterium | reverse complement strand
TGCGCACGCAAAATCTCTACAATTTGAGCATCTCGGGTACTCATTTGCTCAAGACTTTCTTTCGGCTCCTTATATGCCACGTGCATTTCTCGATTGGACAAAATATTGTCTTCTCCCAAGAGCAAGTTGCGTAAGAACAACTCTAAATACTCCGTTGTTTCATACACGTCTTTCTCGCGATTGTTGTAATTCGCCCGAACGAGAGCATTTCTAAAATACCAAGCATTTTCCGCAAAAATATCGTTGGTCACGTTAAAACCGAGCTTCCCTAAGTACTTGATTAAGAACACCGCCGTTGTTCTTGTATTTCCTTCTCCAAACGCATGTATTTGCCAAAGATTAGCGATAAATCGAGCAACATGCGCGATAACGTCTTCGGAAGATAACCCTTTATAACTAAATTTCTTTTCTTCCGCAAAATCATATTCTAACATCCTTTGTAGGTTGATAGCGTTTCCATAGATAACAGTATCGCCATCCAACACCCACTCGTCTTTGGAAATGTTATAGTCGCGTATCCTGCCCGCATGCGTGTATACCCCCTCAAACAAGCGCCTGTGAATCGTCATATACTCAATAGGCGAAAACACAAACGACTTTTCGGAAATAATTTGTGCGATACGAACTGACACTTTGTCGGCTTCTTCCGTGCGTTCCGCCTTTGGCTTGCTCGTCTTATAATAGGACGCAATCAATTCCTGCGCATCGTCAAAAGAAATATCGCCGTTGATGTTTTGTTCGGCGGTCTTAATTAAGTATTCCGACGGTTCCAATCCATCCACTTTTTGCAAGCCGATTGCCGTCTTCCACGCATAACTTTTATAATATTTCGTAGGCTCTTTTTCTTTAGAATACTCTTCAAAAATTTCTTCTTGCATAGCAATCCTCCATTGGAATATCTACATTATAGCATAAATAATCTTAAAGTGCAATATCTAAAGTGCAATTGTTTTAAAATTTTTGCACTTTAGATTTTTAGCATTTTGGGGAATTTTGTACGATCTTGTACGCGCGTGCGCGTAGCGGGCGCGCTCGTTAAAAATAAGCACACGCCTAAAAACCATTTGCCTTGTTTTTTCTTGTTTGCAACACTTCTTAAACCATTATCGGGAGGGTATCAAATCTTCTACAATTTACCCCCTACTTTGGGTGGGATTTTCGGTCTTTTCCTTTTGGTTCAATTAAGTTTTACTACGCTCAACCAACGAAATCTCCTGAAATCTAAAGGGTTTTTGGCGTTTTTATTATATAACGATAGCCGACAGCGCGTTCTTCGTCTTAAAATTAACGCAAATGCGTTAACCCTAATTCTTGTTTGAGTTAGGTATTTAACGCAAACAAGTTATATAATACTATTACGAGGTGGTATTATGAACGTAAACGAGCGAATACATCAATTAAGACAGGAACGCGGTTGGTCGGTCAACAATCTGGCAATGGAATCTGGTATGACGCAATCTACCTTAAATTCTCTCCTTTCAAGGAACACGCCGCCCAAGATTGAAACGCTACAATCAATCTGCACCGCTTTCAAAATCACGTTGGCGCAATTTTTTATGGAAGATGAGCAAACCGAATTGATCGCCGACGATGAAAAGAAACTGTTAACCCTGTATCGTCAACTGCCCACGCAAAAACAACAAGCCTTATTAGAACTTATCGCAAAATAATCACACGGGATAATTAATCAATAAAAAAGATTAGAGAGAGAACTCAATGTCATTATTAGGCAAGCAATGCAGCGCGCTATTAACGAAGATAAAATATGAAAGAAAGCCGAAATACGAGGAGCAACTAATGAACCTCGTCTGGAACCGTCTTCTCAATACCGCAAAGCAATACTTATACGACAAGAACGATGCGGAAGACGTCGTCCAGAACACGTTTTTACGCGCCTTTCAATACATAAACACCTTCCAAGACGACCAAGACGGGTTTAACTGGCTATGTAGAATCGTCCAGCGCGAAGCCTATGACTATAATGAGCACAATCCCAAAACTATCCCCTTGGACACGGCGTATATGCATCCCGTCCAAGAAGACTTTACCGAACACGTCCTCAATAAAAAGATCGTCGAAGAATACCTTGAACCTTACGACGAGCGAGATAGACAAATTATTCATCTACACTTTTTCGAAAACTGCTCTTTTAGAGAAATCGCAGCCAAACTCAAGATGACAAAATCCAACGTCCACAAACGAGCCAACATCGTCATGAAGGAAATTATGAAACGCTACAAGAAAACGGTGGACGATTAAGAAAAAAAACAGGTATATATATCACTAAAAACAAAGGAGGTTTTCTATATGAAAACATTAGTGAAAAAATGTACCAGTTTTGCCATCGCTATGCTGGCGGTAAGCGCCTCTGCCTATGCGCTCGCAGCGCAGCCCGCACAAGCCCCTGCCGTCGCCTCAGCATCCGCCTCAACCTTGAGGACAAGCACCGAAAGAAGATACTACGACGAAACGGCAGTAGCCCCTCGTGGCATCATCGAAAACATCTATTACGCGCGCAAAGAGCAGACGTATACGTTGTTCGAGAATTTGGTGCCGTATTATACAAACTCCAACAACTCGTTGACGAATACCTGCGGCCCCGTCGCAGGCGCCATCGTCGTCGGGTACTACGATAAGTTTTTCGAAGAACTTATCCCCAACTTCGTAGCCTATTACGCCTCTGGTAGGTATAAGGTCACCGACAGTACGCACGTACCTGCCCTCATCCAAGACCTGTATACCCGCATGCGCACCAACGTGGACGACGTGGGCGTCAGCGAGGGCGACTGCATCAACGGATTAACCTCTTACGTACAATCCACGGGGCGCACCATCTCGTATACGAACATAGGCCACGGCAACAGCCTTAACCACACCCTTTGCGACGGCGCCATCGCCCAAGGCAGACCCATCTTACTATTCTGCGATAACTTCTCTTTGTATAGCGTAGGCGGAAGCGATGGCTACGACAACTGGGTACAAATGCAAACTACGGGGGCGCATATCGGCGTCGCCTTCGGGTATCTTACCATCAACTATTACGACGAGAACGACGTCCTCTTCCGCACCGACCATCATATCGAGGTGGCGACGGGTTGGAGCACGAATTCGTGCGGTTATCTCAACGCCAACGACGGTAGTTGGCTGAATAACGGCTATATCGTCGACATCACCTA
>JAFVXN010000094.1 GCA_017501125.1 Clostridia bacterium | reverse complement strand
GCTTGAAAATTTTCGTGGGGTCAAAAGACGCTTTGAAAGATTAGACGACGTTTTTAACGCGACGGCAATTGCCGATTACGCACATCATCCGCGAGAGATTGCCGCGACGATAAAGACGGCAAAAGAAAGCCTTTTTAAAAAGGGAAGAGCGGGTCGGCTGTACGTCGTTTTTCAGCCGCACACCTATTCGCGGACGAAGATGCTTTTGGATGAATTTATTGCCGTATTAAAGCCACTCGAAAATCTAGTTGTTTATCACACCTTTGCGGCGAGAGAAAAGAGTGCTGACGGGGTCGACGCCTCAACGTTAGCGTCACGGCTGGGTGCGATATATGCCGACAACGTCTACGCGCTAGAATCGTATCTCCGTGCAAACGTCGAAGAGGGCGACGTGGTACTCTTTCTTGGGGCAGGTGATATCTATGCCGTTGCGCAGTACTTGACCCGCTTAAAACGTTAAAAATCAGGCGACATTTAATCAAAGATTAAAAAATAACGAAGGGATAATAGGAAAAAATATAAAAAAATCGTCTTTTTAGTCGCTTTTTTATCTCCATACTATTGAAAATATTAAAAAATAATGTTATAATAACATTGTCATTGTATGGAGGTAGGGATTTTGAGTACTTCGGGCAAAAATGAAGACAAAAAAGAGAAAAACTCTAAGAAAGATAAAAAAGACGAAAAACGTAGCCATATAGTCACTAGGGAAAGCCTTAGTGCCGTATGTGCGCTCTTTTCTGCGTTTGCGCTGTTTATTCTTTTTACGGGTAATTTAATATTCGGGTCGTTCGGGGCGAATATGACGGAAGTTATGTTAGGGACTTTCGGCTATTTTTCGTACCCGATTTTTATTGCTGTTTTGCTTCTTTCTGTTTCGGCGTTTATGGGTAAAAAGTTGATTAAAAACAAAATGCGCGCGGTCACGTTCGTGATGACGGTGTTTTTTGTGGGGCTAATCGTTCAGACGGCAATGACGGGCTGGCTTTGGACGACGGAAGATTATCTGGCGAATTGCTTTGTGGCGGGTGGCTCGTACGCGACGGCAACCGTATGCGGCGTGTTTGGCGGATTATTCGTATGGGCAGTCTCTGCGTTGGTTTCGCCCGTGGGCGCAATTATCGTCTTTTCCCTTTTGACTTTGCTGAACGGATACTTGTTCTTTTTGCAACTCAAGAAAAAGAGTGTCGAAGGGGAAGAGGAGACGTCCAAACCTGCTAAAAAATTCAGTTTATTTAGAAGGAAAAAAGATATCGACGAAGGCGACGGTGACGTCGCTGATGACGGCGACGATGGTGACGAAGGCGACGTGCCTCCTGCACGCCTTGGCGAGCAACCGAAAACTACCGATTTGTATCAGGTGCCTCGTCCTGCGGTAAACCTGCCGTCCACACAAGATCCATGGGCAAGGCAAGCCTCTTATTCTCCCTTCTCGGCGTCACAGGACGCCACGGACAAGGCGAGGGAAGAAAGCCGTGCGATTTTGTTCGGTGGTTCTCCTGCCGAATCTTACAGCAAGAATTTATTCTTTGATAGGTCGGCTAACGTCAACAACCGTCCTATGGCGAGTCAGGCTCCTATGCCTTCGTATACGCAAGCCTACGAACAATCTCTTCAACAGGAAAGTGCTCGTGCTCCTGAAAAAATCGTGACTGACTATACCCGTCCAGCGCCTTCTTACGTGCATCCTGCGCAGGAAGAACGTAGAGACGAGGGGTTGCTGAGAGACACGAGTGCTCTTCGTCCTAGCGAGTCTTCTTCTGCTTCTGCTGTGGCTTTTGACGGAAGAGAGGGGCTTGGAAGGTTGTCGCAAGACGACGGTATCCGTGATGATTTCCGTCGTGACGATACGCTCCTTTCGAGAGATTTTGGTCGTACGTCCACGTCGTCGGAGCCCGTTCTTCCCACGAGAGAAGACAGGATTACTCGCGATGCCAGTGAACTTTTTGATAGAAAAGAAGATAGGTTGTTTGAAGACACGTCTAGGATAGGATCGCGCGATGATGCGTTCGTTTCGCCTTTTGCGGAACGTGATTTTAGAGACGACAACGCCGATTTTATGCAAAAGGAAGAGGAAAAGGAATCTTTTACTCGCGACACCTTTATCGTAGAGGACAAGCCCACGGATAGATTTTCTGCGAGTGAGTCGGTAGGACGCACTTCTAGATTTGTGCAACCGACCCCTGCGCCTCAACCGAAAGAGGAGCCCGTCGTGGCACCTCCGCCGATTGAAAAACCTAAGTATATCCGTCCTTACAGTCCTCCTCCTTTGCATTATTTTAACTGCACCGAGGTAAAACCCGATTGTAGCCAAGACGAAGTTGAGTGGAACAAGAAGATGATTTTGGCGACGTTGGAAGGGTTCGGCATCAAAGAAGCGACCATTTCTTCCGTCACGTACGGTCCCACCGTAACGCGCTACAATATTGTCACGCCTATCAACGTGGCGTCCAAGAAGATTATCGGCCTTGCGGAACAGTTCGCCGTCAATTTGCACGCGGAACACGGCGTCAACGTTTCCTTTAACTACGGCGACGGTGCGACGAGTATCGAGGTACCCAACAGAAAACGTCAATTCGTGCATTTAGGCGCTATGTTGACGGGGGCAGGGTTTGTTTCAGCGAAACAAAATTCGCTTACCTTTACGCTCGGCGTGGACGTATCCAACGAAAAGGTATACGGCGATATCGCAAAAATGACGCACGTTTTGGTGGCAGGCGCGTCTGGTATGGGTAAGAGTGCTTTCTTGAGGTCGCTGATTATCAGTTTGATTTATAAGTATTCACCCCAGGATCTGCGTTTGATCCTTATTGACCCGAAGATGGCGGATTTTACCCTTTACACGGGCATACCACATTTGGTCATCAACGAGATTATTTGCCGTCCTCAGCAGGCTGTGCAATCCCTCCGCTGGGCAATCGGCGAGATGGAACGCCGCTACGAATTGTTTAGAAGAAAGAGTTTGGCTGGCACCTACGTCGTCAATTTGGACGGCTACAATGCAAACTTGGGCGAAGGGGAAGAAAAACTCCCTAAGATCGTCATCATCGTCGACGAACTTGCCGACCTTATGAGCGTGGCAAGAAAAGACGTCGAAGATTGTATTCAACGCTTGACCGCAAAGGCGCGTGCTGCTGGTATCCATATGATATTGGCGACGCAGCGTCCTTCCGTCGACGTCGTCACGGGCGTTATCAAGAGCAACTTGCCTACGCGCATTGCGTGTGCCGTCTCGTCGGAAATCGACTCCCGCGTTATCTTGGATACGGGCGGTGCAGAAAAACTGCTCGGTATCGGCGATATGATGTATTCGATGGCTGGTTTCAAGAACCCGATTCGTGTGCAAGCGCCTTATATCGAAGACGCTCCTGCGCAGGCGATTATCAACTATATCCGCGACAACAACGACAGCGACTTTAATAGTGAGGCAACTTCGTATATCAACAACGCCAGCGCACCTACGGGCAGCGTAGGTGGGGCTTCGTCGAGTGGCGACGTCGAGCCCGTATATATCGAAGCGTTGAAATACGCAATTCAAACGGGTAGCGCGTCTATCTCTATGTTGCAACGTAAGTGTTCCGTTGGTTTCAACAAAGCGGGAAAGATTATCGAGTGGATGGAAGAAATGCACTACATTGCAGAATTCGACGGCTCGCCTAAACCCAGAAAGACTTTGTTGACGAAAGAGGAATTTGAAGAAAAATACGGAGAATTTTAATAAAAGACGCTGATTGTGTCATATTTATGCTGATATAATGGGCGTGTAGGTAGTAAAATGTGGTCAAAAAAGAAATTTGGCGTCATATCGTTAGGGTGCGATAAAAATCGCGTCGATACGGAAAAATTGCTCGCCCTCTTAAAATCACGCGGTTGCCAATTGACGGACGATTTATCTAAGACGCAGATTTTAATCGTCAATACTTGCGCGTTTTTGCAAAGTGCACGAGAGGAAGGGATTGAGACGATTTTAGACTGTGCGCAATAC
Source organism: Clostridia bacterium (assembly GCA_017501125.1). Lineage (GTDB taxonomy): Bacteria > Bacillota > Clostridia > Christensenellales > Borkfalkiaceae > Scatosoma. The sequence continues at coordinate 5,624 of JAFVXN010000094.1, read as the reverse complement.
AAGCAAGGTGCACTTGAAAAAATCGTCGTGACGGGGTGTTTGCCTCAAAAATTCGTGAGAGAACTTTTCCCTGCGTTGGAAGAGGCAGACGTTTTTTTAGGGATAAGCGACTATGAAAAGATTTTTGAGGCGTTGGACGCTACTTATCGCGACGAAAAAAGACAGAATTTCGTAGGGCAGGGCAACGACGGCTTTTCGAAGGATAGGGTCTTGACGACTCCGTTGCATTACGCTTATTTGAAGATAGCCGATGGATGTTATAACCATTGCACTTATTGTTTGATTCCAAAAATTCGCGGTAAGTACCGTTCATATCCTATGGAATCCCTCGTCCAAGAGGCGGAAGGATTAGGAGACGTAAGCGAATTGATCGTCGTTGCGCAAGATAGCACGAGGTACGGAGAGGATTTATACGGAGAGAATAAGTTCGTTGATTTGCTTCGTAGGCTGTCCGCACTCGATAATATCCAAAGAATTCGCCTTTTGTACTGTTATCCCGACGTAATTTCCGATGCGCTGATTGAAGAGATTGCAACCAACGATAAGATTGTAAAATACTTGGATATTCCTTTGCAACACGCCTCCGACAGGGTGTTGAAACTGATGAATCGAAAGGGCACGCGAGAAGGCTATTTACAACTGTTTAAGAAGTTGAAAGAGAGGATTCCTTCCGTGGCGATTCGCTCTACCTTCATTAGTGGATTCCCGACGGAGACGGAGGAGGAATTTTTAGAGATGCAAGCCTTTTTGGAGGAGGCAAAACTGTTTAATTGCGGTTTCTTTGCCTATTCTAAAGAAGAAGGCACGGCGGCAGCGAGGATGAAAGGGCAGATCCATCACGCGACGAAACTTCGTCGGGTGAAGTCGCTGTATCGCACGCAGGAGAAGATATCCAAAGAGATTTTGGAAGGGTTTGTCGGTAAGACGATCGAGGTGCTTTGCGACGGAATCGATTACGACAACGACCGATTTGTCGGCAGGGCGTATTTTAATGCTCCCGACATTGACGGAAAGGTTTACTTTAATGCTAAAAATGCTGTTCAAGGCGAATATTACGCGATAAAAATCGTCGCAACGGACAGTTATGATTTATATGGACAGACGGAGGATTATGAAGGATGAATCTACCCAATAAAATTACGCTGACGAGAATTTTTATGATTCCCATTTTCGTGGCAGTCTTTTTCGTGACGGCGATTCCTTACAATTACTTGATTTCGGCAATCATCTTTATGTTGGCGGCTTTTACTGACGCGTTGGACGGACACATCGCCCGTTCTCGTGGGCTCGTCACCAACTTGGGCAAATTTTTAGACCCAATCGCCGATAAAGTGCTCGTCAGCACGGCGATGATTTTGTTGCTTTGTATGCAATCTACCTTGTTCCCCATCTTCGGCGCGGCGGCTGACGGCATATACGTTGCTACCGCCGTTTGCGTGTGCGTGATTATGGCGCGTGAATTGATTATTAGTGCGTTTAGACAAATCGCAGCGACGACGGGGCTCGTTATGGCGGCTGACAAACTCGGCAAATATAAGACGGTCTTCCAAGACGCAAGTATCGCGGTGATTCTTGGCGGCGCTAATTTCGTATGGTCTTTGGCGGGACAAATCGTCTGCTACGTAGGCTTTGGCTTGTTTGCAATCGCCACTCTTTTGACCGTAATCTCTGGCGTTGCCTACGTCGTGAAGAATAAGAGCGTATTAAAGACGGACGAACGTAAGGCGTAAAATGACTAACGTTTGCATCTTACTAAAAGAACGGCAAGATTACCTTTCGGATACTGGCTATGCGGCGGTAGTGGACGCTTTTTTGCGCGGTGGATATACCTTTGAAGAAATACTCATCCTTAATTTAGAAAAAGAGCGCAGTATTTTTGACGCCGTGAAAGGGTACAAACAAGCGTGCGACAACGTTGTGGTCGTTGTGCCCAAAGCGTGGTTGCAATCGGTGCGTCTTTTGCTCGGCGAGATTTATCCTGCCGATTCCTTGCAGGGCGTTTCCGCGGGGGCAGGGGTTTACGTGGACGGCGACAAATCGTTATTCTTGTTGTCTGCTGACGACAAGGCGGACGGAAAAGCGTACGTCGTCGCAACGTGTATCCCGTATTTACAGAAAAAATACGATACGCGGACGGAAAGGATGACTTTGCGCTTGGTTGGTGCGGCAGCGTCTACCGTGTTCGATTTGATTGAGAAATCAAAAGCCATGGGCGGCGCGGCGTTGACCTGTACCCATAGTCGCCGCCTCGATGAGGACGTCGTCGAGATATTTTACGACCAGACCGCCCCGAAAGTGTTGATGGACGACGTGCTTCGCCTCTTCGCGGAGAATCTTGCGGAAAATATTTACGCATACGAAGACGTCACGCTGGAAGAGCAATTAGTTCGTCTGTTGCAACTTCGTGGCAAAAAAATCAGCGTTGCCGAGTCGTTTACTGGTGGCGGTATCGCTAAGAGGATTACCTCGGTTTCCGGTGCCAGTAGCGTCTATTTTGAGGGCATCAATTGTTATCACGAGGGCTCGAAGATGATGCGTCTTGGCGTGGACGATAGGACGCTGATGCAAAAAGGTGCGGTGTCTGAAGAGACGGCGTACGAAATGGCGGCAGGGTTGCTTTCGACTAGTTGTTGTGATATTTGCCTTGCAACGACTGGTTTGGCTGGTCCTTTATCGGATAGTTCAGGTTTGCCCGTGGGACTGTGTTTCTTGGCGGTGGGCACACGCGATCGGGTGCACGTAATGCGCTATAAGTTCGACGGTGATCGAGAAGAAGTGACGCAAAAGGCAATCAATTACGCGCTTTTTTCGGCGTACAAAACGCTGAAGGAAATATAAAATTAGAAAAAAATATAGGAGTATATAAATTATGGCAATCGAAAAAAATGCAGAAAAAATGAAGGCACTCGACGCCGTACTCTTGCAGATTGAAAAGCAATACGGCAAGGGCTCGATTATGCGCCTTGGCGACGAGGCAGGCAACATTGAAATTGACGTCATCCCCTCGGGATGCTTGACTCTTGACGTGGCGCTCGGTATCGGCGGTATGCCCCGTGGCAGAATTATCGAAATCTACGGTCCCGAATCCTCTGGTAAAACCACCGTTGCGTTGCATGCAATCGCAGAGGCGCAAAAACTCGGTGGCGTAGCGGCTTTCGTCGATGCGGAGCACGCTTTAGACCCCGTCTACGCAAAGAAGTTGGGGGTAGATCTTGATAATTTGTATATTTCGCAACCTGACACGGGCGAACAAGCGTTGGATATCGTCGACGCACTCGTAAGAAGTTCCGCGATTGATATTATCGTTATCGACTCCGTTGCGGCGTTGACGCCTAAGGCGGAGATTGAAGGAGATATGGGTGATTCCCACGTCGGCTTGCAGGCAAGATTGATGTCTCAGGCGCTTAGAAAGTTGACGGCAATCATCAACAAGTCCAAGAGTTGCGTTATTTTCATCAACCAACTCCGTGAAAAGGTAGGCGTTATGTTCGGCAACCCTGAGACGACTTCTGGCGGTAAAGCGCTCAAATACGCGGCGAGTATCCGTTTGGACGTAAGAAGGATGGATACCTTGAAAGACGCTGACGGCGCAGTAGGCAATCGTACGAAGGCAAAAGTCGTCAAGAATAAGTTGGCGCCTCCTTTCAAGCAGGCGGAATTCGATATCGTCTTCGGGGAAGGCATCTCGCAAGAAGGCTGTATCATCGATATGGGCGTACAATACGACGTCATCGGTAAGAGTGGCGCATGGTTTAGTTATAACGGCGAAAAAGTTGCCAACGGCAGAGAAAAGATGCGTCTCTTCTTGAAGGAAAATCCTGCCATCAGTAAGGAAATTGAGGAAAAAATCCGCGCGGCAGCAAAGGCGTTGATGCGGAAGGCAAAGAAGACTAATTTGATTTCGAGGTGCTAATACCACCTCGAATTTGACTAAGGAAAACTATGGAAAAATTCACAATGTTGGCATTGAGCCCCGATTTGCAGGTGGCTAATGTGCCATACAACGTACAAAGAATCCAAGACGCGATGCAGCGCACGCGCAAAGAAGAACGGATTGTCGTCTTTCCTCGCCTTTGCCTGTGTGGGGCAACGTGTGGCGATTTGTTTTTACAACCATCTTTGGCGGATGCTTGTCTTGTTGGATTGAAGGGCTTGCTCGATTGTTCGAGAGATAAGCCTTCCGTGTTCTTCGTCGGGATGCCTCTTAAGATAGAAGGGGCTCTTTATGACGTAGCCGTGGCTTTGTCGGGTGGCAAGATATTAGGCGTCGTAGTAAACGATTGCCTTTCGTTGGAGGATAGGCGACGTTTTTCCGTTTTAGAAGGCGAGGGCACGCTCTCGTTGTTGGGCGATGACGTGCCGTACGGTGCGGATTTTACTTTTGACGTTTTCGGTAAAAAAATTACTTGCCTTATCGGGGCGGAAGCAGAAAAGATTTTGTCTCGCGTTAACCGATTAAAGCAAAAGGGTGTGGAAGGGTTTTTCCACCTGTCGTCCGCTACGGAAGGCGTAGGGCAACCGCTCGTGCGCCAAAGATTAACCCAAAAGGTTTCCGCGGGCGGCTGTTTTTACCTTTGTTCCAACCCTGCCTGGGGGGAATCTACCTCTTGGGACGTATATTCTGCGCATAACTTATACGCAAAGAACGGTGTCTTATGCGCACAGACCGTGCCTTTTGGCGACGGCGTTTTGCGTGTAGACGAGAATACGACGAAAGAGATTACCGTGTCGAGCCACGTGGATAAAGTCACGCCTTTTCCCTTTTTGCCACAAGAAAATGTCGATGAGACGTGCGCTTTGATTTTTGAGATTCAGGCTCGTTCGCTTGCCAAGCGAATTATGCACGCGCACGCTCGCACTGCGGTAATCGGCGTGTCGGGTGGGCTCGATTCCACACTTGCGCTGTTGGTCATCGACAAAGCGTTCGATATCCTCAAAAAAGATAAAAAGGAACTGATTGCCGTCACGATGCCAGGGTTTGGTACGACGGGAAAAACGCTTAAAAACGCGCTTGGCTTGATTGATGCAATCGGTGCGACGACCAAGACGATTGACATAAAAAAATCCGTTCTTCAACATTTTGAAGATATCGGGCACGATCCTGAAAAGTTGGACACGACGTACGAGAACGCTCAGGCACGTATGCGCACGCTTATCCTTATGGATATTGCCAACGCAACGGGTGGTATCGTCGTTGGGACGGGTGATTTAAGCGAATCCGCCCTCGGCTGGTGCACCTACAACGGCGATCATATGTCGATGTATTCCGTCAACGCAACTCTGCCTAAGACGTTGATTAGAAAGGTGGTTGAGAGGGTGGCGCAGACCTACGACGAGCCTATGAAAGGCACCTTGCTTTCCGTGCTCGGGACGGAGATTTCGCCAGAGCTTTTGCCTCCTTCTAAGGACGGCAAGATTGCGCAAAAAACGGAAGAATTAGTCGGGCCTTACGAGTTGCACGATTTCTTCTTGTATTATTCGATAGGTCAAAACAAAACGCCGACGGAGACATATGCGCTTGCTATGCAAGCGTTTGGTGAAAAATTCGACGGCGATACGATTAAAAAATGGTTGAAGAATTTTTACAAAAGATTTTTCACGCAGCAATTCAAGCGGTCCTGTGC
>JAFVXN010000093.1 GCA_017501125.1 Clostridia bacterium | reverse complement strand
TAGAGTCAGCAACCACAAACGCAGCGGCGGAAGAGATAGAAGAGAAAGCCGTGGCGGTTCCTCTTCTGGCGGTACGACGATGAAAGCGTCTTTTGATTTTTTCGGGACGTTTCTTGGCAACAGCAAAGACCAATAATTAAAAAGACTCATATGCGTCTTTTTAATGTATAATGCATAGTGCAAAGTGTTGAAAAAACAATACCGCAATTTCCCATTAAGGGAAAATATCACCCGTCGTAAGACGGATACCACTTTGCGATGGCAAAATATCACTTAGCCATAGGCAAATACCACTAAAAAAGCACCCTTGATAGGGTGCTTTTCATATTCTTTTAGATATCTAATAATCGGCTCTGCCTAAAAGATAGTCGCAAGAGACCCCGAAAAAATCGGCGATTTTGACGAGGTTGGGTGCCGTCGGCTCGCTCCTGTCCGTCTCCCAATAACAAACGACGGAAAAACTCACCTGTAAGGCGGTAGCAAGCCCTGCTTGGCTGACCCCCTTCTCTTTTCTCAATTCTTTTAACCGTTTCGCAAAGATTTCCATACCTATATTATACTCAATAAATTTAGCGAAAAGACTTGACACTCAATATATAGAGTGGTATAATATAGAAAGATTTTACAAAAAGGAGAATTTTTATGTTGGGTAATCTTTTGGCTTATTATGGTTCCACTTATCGTTCTAGCACGGTGGATTTGATTTGGCTTGCGTATGTTATTCCTCTGGCGTGTGTGCTGGTGGCGGTGATTATCGTCTTTGCAATCATTTTGCCGACGAAGAGAAGGAATAGACATCGCAAGTGGTACCGCTTTAGAGATGCGGCGATTGAAAGAAAGGCACAGTTCGAGAACGTGTTGGTGGGCGAAAAAATTCGTGCAAACGTTGCTTACACGGTGAAACAATACTATTGCAGACAATCGGTGGACGTTTTTGCCTTCTGCGCTGACGTACACGGAAAGAAACTGGCGGTTGCCAACTTTGGCGACGACAGCAAGACGGTTATCTTGAATTTTGACGAAATCACGGGTTTTAGTATCCTTGACGGCAAGCAGAACACGGTTATGGATAGCGTGAGCGTCGGTGGAGCGACTGGGTATGGTTTTGGCATGGCTAGTACGAGAACGAACGTACTGAATACCGTCTCGGGCGTAAAATTAAAGATTGAGACGAAAGAATCCTACGAGCCGTATATGATTACGATTTTCTCTCAAGAGGTAAACGCGGGCTCTAATATCTATCTGGAGATTATGGGCAATATAGAAAAGATGAAATCCGTCATGGTGAAGATAATCGGCGACAACGAAAAAGCAAAAGCAGAATAACAAAAAAGCCACCCTTTCGGGTGGTTTTTCTTTATAGAAAGGGGGTAAAGCCTTTTTGGCGGAGTTTAGACAACGAGGCATACATGGGTGCGCCTAATCCGTACACCCATACCGTCTGTGTGAGGAAAAGTTCGCCAAAATAGACGAAATACAGCGTCGCGGACGGGGCGTCGCCAGCCGTCGACATAAAAAGAAAGATAAAGGGCAAAAGCGTTGCGTTC
>JAFVXN010000092.1 GCA_017501125.1 Clostridia bacterium | reverse complement strand
GTCCCTTCATCCGCACCATACAAGCAGGTTGCCCTTCGGGTGACCTGCTTTTATCATACGAACAAACGAAGGGATTTGATGGGCGCGCGGTGCCAAAAAATGTTTGAAATATTTTTTGCGAGGGCTATTTACAAAAGGGGAAATCTTTGATATAATAAGGATAGGCAGTTAGTAATTTACAAAGGAGAAAAAGGATATGGGAAAATTTGTTATGAAAAAGACCCCTTCGGGCGGGTTTAACTTTTCTTTGTTTGCGGCGAACAGAGAAAAAATCGCGGTTTCTTCGCAGATTTACACGACGAAATCGGCTTGTAAGAACGGTATGGAAAGTATCGGTAAGCACGCGACTAAATGTGTAGCGGAAGATAGGATTGAGGATCAGACCTTAAAGGCACCCGTTAAAAAGACGTGCCCGAAGTTCGAGGTGTATTACGATAAGGCAGGGTTGTATCGCTATCGCTTGATTGCCTCCAACGGCGAGAGTATCGCGATGAGTGAGGAAGGATACAAATCCAAGAGCGGCGTTATGAACGGTATCAAGAGCGTCGCAACGAACGCAGTCGGCGCCGAAATCGTCGACGAAACGGTCGAAAAATAAGCATAAAAAGCCCCCTTTATGAAAGGGGGCTTTATCTTTTGCGAAAATGGTAGGCAAAAAGGCTAATAGACAATTTTCGACAAAGGCTTGACATACGTATTGATTAGGCGTATAATTAAGGCTGTTAACAAAAGAAAAGGAGAAGACAAATGGTAGAATTCTTCAATTGGTTTTTCCGCTTTGGCGACGGCTTGCCCAGCGGCGAAGGGGCGTACTCGTGGCAGCATATCGTCTGCGTGTGCGTGTATATGACGGCGATGGTAGGGCTGGCGGTGTTGCTGGGTTTGCTCAACCGCAAAAAGGAGGACAAGAAAAAAAATCTGGTACTTATCTGGGCGGCGATACTCATCGACGGATTCGAACTAATCAAAATTATCATTACGGGCGTGCAGGACGTCACGGGTCTTATCAACGTGTTGCCCCTGTTCCTTTGTTCTATCCAGTTGATTACGCTCCCCGTTGCAGCGTTTACGAGGGGCAGGGTCAAGGATATTGCGCTTGACTTCGTCGTTGTATTCGGTATCCTCGGCGCCATCACGGGCACGGTCGGTGCGGCACAAAACTACGCCGCGTACCCTGCGCTGTCTTGGCCGAATATCGTATCGGGCATCACGCACAGTATCTCTGGGTTTGCCTCCCTGTATATCATCATCTCGGGCATGGCGACCCTGCATTGGAAGAACGCACCTTTCTCTCTTGCGATTATGGCGGTGTTTGCCGTTATCGCGTACGTGGTCAACGTCGTCACGGGCACGACTAATTATATGTTCCTGATGAGCCACGACGGCACCCCTTACAGCATCGTGTGGGAGATGACGGCAGGCAACCCCGTCGCCTATCCCATTATCGTCGTCCTGTTGTTCGTGGCGTACCTTGCGGTGTTCGTCTTCGTCTATCAAGAGATTGTGACCAAAGGCAAGATTTGTCGCTGGATCGGCGGTAAGATAGTCCGTCTTTTCAGCAAGAAACAGACGTCGCCCACGGCAGAGCCCTGCGAAGAAAAATCGGCGGAGAGCGAAGTGGTGGAAGAGGCGGCAGCAACGGAAACCCCTGCCGAAGAATAACGGTTGGCAAATAAAAACAGCACCTTGCAAAAGGTGCTGTTTTTTTGTTTGAGTTATTCGATTATGCTTGCACGCTTTCCTCAGCCGGAGTAGCCGTTTCGGCTGCTTTTTCGTCGTCGAATTTGACGGCGTAGTCGTACATTGCCTCTGCCTCGGGGTGACGCTTGTCGAGGAGGGTCGTGATGATACAAGCCGCCATACCGACGATAAAGCCAGGGATAAGTTCGTACACGCCCGTATTCAAGACGGCGATACCAGGGTAGTGCAGGACGATCCAGGTGATAACGGTGACACCGCCACCGATCATACCAGCGATAGCGCCCTTATAGGTAAATCTCTTCCAGAAGAGGGAGAGGACGATAACGGGACCGAAGGCAGACCCGAACCCTGCCCAAGCATAACTTACGAGGTCCATAATATTGAAGGAACCTTCGTTGGTAGGGATCATCGCGATACCGTATGCAAGGACGGCGATGATAGCAACGACGATTCTGCCCACCCACATCGTCTCTTTTTCGGAGGCTTTCTTGCGGATGATGGGTTTATAAATATCGCTGGTGAAAGCGGAGGATGCGACCAAAAGTTGGCTGTCTGCCGTACTCATAGCCGCCGCCATAATCGCGGAAAGGAGTAGACCGCCGAACAAACCGCCGCCGAAACCAGGCAGGGTATTTTGGATCATATAGATAAAGACGTTTTCCGTCTTGCCGCCCAACGCAGCGATGAGCGCGGGCCAAGCGGCACCAACGACGCCGATAAAGACGGACATTACGAGCGTAATAACGACCCATACGGTAGCCACTCTTCTCGAAGGCTTGATGAGTTTCGAGGACTTGATAGACATAAATCTAACCAAGATGTGCGGCATACCGCAATAGCCAAGACCCCACGCAAGGCCGCTGGCGACGGTGGCGATATTATCCCACGCGTTGTCGTGAGGGAAGAAATTCAAGAAAGTGCCGCTGCCGAGGTGCGCGCCTGCCTGAGACAGGTCGAGACCTTGGCTGAAGGTGACGAAGATAGGCACGAAGATAACCGCCGCAAGCATAAGGAGTGCTTGGAAGAAGTCCGTCCAGCAAACCGCGCTAAAGCCACCCATAAAGGTATAGGCAAGCAGGATAAGCCCGAAGATAGCCATCGTGAAGGCGGGCACGTTGAGCCCTGCAGGCTCCAAGATGGGGCCGAGTACGGTGGAGAACAACTCGCCGCCTGCGATATAGCCGCTGGCTACGTACAAGGTAAAGAAAACGAAGAAGATGACCGCCGCGATCACCTGCAACCCTTTCCCTTTCGCCTTAAAGCGGTTGTTGAGGTACTGAGGGATGGTGATGGAGTCGCCCGCCGCCTGCGAGAACTTTCTAAGTCTGCCAGCGATAAGCAACCAGTTAAGATAAGTACCGATAGCAAGACCGATTGCGATCCAAATCTCGCCAAAGCCAGCCGCAAGGACGGAGCCTGGCAAACCCATAAGCAACCAGCCACTCATATCCGACGCCTGCGCCGAGAGTGCGGTGACGTAAGGGCCCATTTGTCTGCCACCCAAGAAATACCCTGCCTCCGACGTGTTCTTTCTGTCTTTCCACATAAAGAAGGCGCCGACGCCGAGCATTAACAGGAAGTAAAGGACGAAGGAGACTAATTGTCCGATCATCTGTTCCATAGTAATACCTCGTTTCACAAAAATTTCGTCTATTATATCATAATATAAGCCTTTTAGCAAATAAAAAAGCCCGTCAACTTCACGATTTTATCAAAAAACCCCTGCAACGAGGCAGGGGAAATAGGTTTTTGGGGCTTAGAACCCGATTTTGCTACGCATTGCCTCCAGCATAATGACGGCGCTGGATACGTTGGTGGCGAGGGGGATATTCTGCACGTCGCAAAGCCTTAAAAGGGCGGAGACGTCAGGCTCGTGCGGTTGCGCGGTCAACGGGTCGCGCAGGAAAATAATTAGGTCAAGGTCGCCGTTGGCGAGCATAGCGCCGATTTGTTGGTCGCCGCCTAAAGGACCGCTCTTCATACGGATGATAGGTAGACCCGTTTCGCCCATTACGAGGGTTCCCGTCGTGCCCGTCGCATACAGGGTGTGCCCTTCAAGGACCTGCTTATATTTGACGGCGAGTTTTATCATATCGTCTTTCTTTTTGTCGTGTGCAATCAATGCGATTTTCATATGTTTCTCCTTTGTTCGTTCGTGTTCCCCCTTAGTATACCACGCTTTTACCCGCCCGTCAAGGGTAAGCGAGGGAGTTTCTAATCCCGACGGAAAAACGGCAACCTCGGTTGCCGTTTTTCGTGAGGAATTTTAGTCGTCGACAAAATCAAAAGTTTTACGCGCGAGCGTCTCTATAATCCAGCGAATTGTTCAAAGTAAAGCCGTCGAAAGGCGAGGCTATCGTTTGTACGTTGGAAGAATAGCGAACTTGGATGGAATTTGTCGTAGAGTAGGTGTTGATGCAATCCGTTTCCGTATAACTGGAGATATAGGATTCTACGCCGTTTTCACCGTACGAGGCTTCCACGGTACCGTCACCCACGTAAATACTGCTGGAGTAGGAAGATGCGTACGACGCCGATAATTTCATATTATAAGTATTGCCGACTTTGCTGTATTTTTCTTCGGAATAATTATTCGTTATATCAAAATCGCCGTTGTCGTAAGTAGAGAATATATAATGTCCGTGATAATGCTCTAATACGTAAGAAACCGCATACTCGTATTCGCTT
>JAFVXN010000091.1 GCA_017501125.1 Clostridia bacterium | reverse complement strand
GTATTCTTCACTCTCCTCTACGCCAATCGACACTACCGTCCCTTCTCTTTCCGTTTCAGAGACCTTGTAAGCGACATCCATAGGCACTAAAATATACGCCATGATTATCAGCGCACCGAACAACAAAGCAAACGCCCCGAAAATACTGCACAATATTACGTTAGGTTTTATGGATATCCTGCGCACAACAGCCTCCTTAAAGAAAATATATTGCCATTATATCACAAAGTGATAATGCTGTCAATATCGGCACAAAAAAAGGCCGTAGGGTGCACCTACGACCTAAAAATTCGGTTGATTTTAATCGTTGGGGTATGCCTCGTCGCGATATAATTCGTACAACGACGAGTAATATTCACCCAAATAACTCATCGCGACCTGATCTTCCTTTAACGCCAACAATCTATCCACTGCGTCGGGATACGTCGTCTCGTAATATTCCCGCACGATACGAATCCTCTCCACGTAATCGAGCGAATAGTCGACCAAGTACGGCGTTTCTTGCCCGTCGTCGTCGCGCACCGAAAAACGCAAATAGAACAGCAACCCGTCGCGAAGATTGTTGATTTCTTCCTCGTATACCGCCTGCAACTGCTCGCACACCTTGGCATAACTCGCACCCAGAAAAATCCCGTCTTTGAGCATCCTGTACCGCTCCGTTGCCTTCGCCTCTTCCAACGCTCGGAGCAACTTGTTCTTTTTAATCTGCACGTCCTTGACCTGTATCAACTGCTCGTCGGAAAGGCGCGCGTACTGCTCGTCCGTGAACGATATAATGTCTATCTCCATACTCTCCTCCTCATCCTATCAATTGCACGACGTCCGCCTCAATCGCCGTCACCACGCTACCCACCTTCGGGGAAATGGCGACATCAAAGGCTTTGCCTTTGAGCGACACCTTTATCTCCTCGCCGAAAGGGGTGAGGGTCAGCGTTTTTTCTCGGCGTGCGTTCCTGCCCGCGACGGAGAGCGTGACCTCGCCTTCGCCGTATAAACGCAAAGTTTTTAGCGTTTTATCACGCCCGTCGCCGAAGCGTTCGCCCTGTTTGACGAAGGTCGCCTGTGGCAACGGACAACCGTGTCGGAAGACGAAGAATCTACCGTCCTCCGCCATACCGTACGCCTCGCCGTCGTAGGCGCAAAGCACGGGCGTATACTGAGTATACGAGCACCCGCCTTCCTCCGCGTCCACGCATAGCGTCCTCTTTTCGCCGTTCACAAGGCAGGGGAAATAGTATACGTCACCCGTCGCCACCGCCTCGGCGCCCACCGTCGATATTTGCCCGACGGGGACGGACGCAGACAGGCGCGTCGCCTTGCCCTTTTGCACGGAATACATACCCTCACTCGTCAAAAATACGAGCCTATCGCCAAACGCCGCACCGCTGCCTTCCAAAATTGCGTCGCCTGCGTACGGCACCTCTCTCAGTGTGAAATCGCGTGCCGCGCCCCTGCCTTCCAGACAAAAAATACGTTTTCTCGTCAAACAATACATCTCTTCGCCTACGGCGATAAGTTGCCTGAAAGGGTCGATGGGGTCTGCCACCGTCAGCCGTCCGCCCTCGTCCGCGCTGTCTGTAAAATTCGCGTATTCGTACGGGGCGCTATACAACAATACGTTGTTCGCGTCCACGACGAACAATCGATTGCCGTACACGCAAGCCGCACTCGTAAAGGAGCCGTCGCAACCCTTCCTCACCCAGTTGAGTACGCCGTAGGTCCATAAACTCCCAGGCAATAAGATGCCCGCCATTACGTCCCCACTCGGCATCGGCAAGGCAAGAAAACGGCATACGGGGCTCGCCGTCAGCAGGTTGGTAAACGTCTTCGTGGACGCCGCGTAATACATTACCGCGCGACGCGTCGATATAATCGGCTGATGAAACCTGCCCTCGTCAAGGAAATTAGGCACGATACCCAGTTTTTGCAAGGTTTCCCCTTCAGGCAAGCGGACGTCCGCGCCCTCGTACGCAAGATAGGAAAGCCCCTGCCCCTGCGCAAGTTTTCCCGATTTTGTCGTCACGCCGTAGGCGTGCGTCGCACACATTTTCCCCGCCTTTTCCGCCGTCGAAAAGCCGTCGTAGCGGACGGTCGTCTTGCGATATTCTCTCTCCTTATGCTTCGTCATCTTTCGCCTCCTTTACTGCCAGTTCCTGCCGCGAATTTTTTTGCAGGGCGTCTGCCGATACGCCGCCGATATCCCGTTCTTATATTTCTTTTCCCAGACTTCCGCCTCCTCGTAAAGTCCTGCGGTAAGGCAATACTCCGCCGCAACGCCGTAGGCGCAAAGCCTTTTGGTCACTGCGTAATGCAACTCTGCCTCCGCCTCTATCTCCTTTTCGTCCGGCGCGAAGGTGTAGGTGATAGTCAATCGCCCCGTCTGCGCCTTGATATAGTCCGCGTGGGTGGAAAAGCGCAGGGACGTACCCCACTCGTCCGTCACCTTGACGATACGCAAGGGTTTTCTTTCCAACGCCGCGTACGCCACCGCGCCCGTGTCCGTCTCCACCGTCTCCTCCCTCTTTAGGGGGAGATATTCTTCCGCCAGTTGCTTTTCCACAAGGTAAAAACAACGAAGGAGCGATTTCGTCAACGCCTCACCGCCTTCTACACCCTCTTCCAAATACCCCTTCACGCCGTCAGCCGCGTCGTCGCCGATCAGTTCCGCCGCCGCCACGATTATCTCTTTAATCTTCATCTTTTTTCTCCTTCAAAAAACACCCGTGCACCGCTAAATCGGTACACGGGTGCCCTATTTTAGATTATTTCACGCAAAAAACGATTACTTTTCCGTGATGCCCGACAACATACCTTGACCGCCTGGTCTATAACACATAAGTTCTGCGTATTTGACGAGGGTCGCCGAATAGACGGGTTTGGAAGGCACCTTGGAAAGCACCTTGCCGTCCTCCCCTTCGAGCCACTGCCAATCGCAAAGTTGATGAATACAGAAATCGTCCGTATTGAGCAAATACATCGTGCCGTAAGGGCAGAATCTATCCGCTACGACGGGGATACCGTTGAAGGAAAGTGCCTTGTAGCCGCCCTCAATCTCCACCGTGGGAAGGACGACGTTATGCTCCCTGTAATACGCCGCGAGCGCCCTTCTAACACCCCAAGAGCAGACGATAAAGTTGACTTTGCCGCCCGAATTCTCTTCGATTGCGTCAATCGCCCTTTGGATAATATCCTCGTCAATCGCACCCACGCTGTCCTTTCTGTACGGATTAAGACAGGAGTGCGACGCGCGTTCTACCCCGTACAGCGCACCGCCGCCGAACAGCGCGCCCAAGCCCGTAATCTCCTGATTCAATTCCGCCTGAGCGGAGAGATAACTGTTGACGGGCAAATCCGCCTCGGTAAACGACGCGCCGCGAAGAATAGCACTGCCCATATCGCGATTTACGTTATCCACGACGAATTCCCCTTTCGCGCTACCGTCTTCCCCGAACGCGTAAACGGTCATACCGTCGAATAAATTCTTGACGCTATCCAAGCCAACCATATTGTCCGTCGCGACCGCCTTAACGGTCGCAAGTTTTCCACTGCCGTCCCCAAAAAGCATTCTGCCGAATTGCACGGACGCGTTCTTGACCATATTCTCCATCTCGTCGTTCAAGAGGTTAACGAAAGCCCCTTCACTGCCCTGAGAGGCGCGAATGGCTTTGTCGGAAATCTCAATCGTGCCGTACATATTTTTCAACGTGGACACGAACTGAACGTATTTGCCGGCGCTGGGTTTTAAGGTCTCCGTTTCGCTACCGGCGACGATACCGCCGACGCCGTAGCGGACGAGTTTTCTTACGTCCTTACCCAAGACGTCAGCCGTCGACTTTTTAATCTGCGCCAAAAAGGGGTTGGCACTCTTATCAAGGGCGTCGGTCACCGCGTCCAAGTAAAAAGATTTTAAGGCTTTATCAGCCGTTTG
>JAFVXN010000090.1 GCA_017501125.1 Clostridia bacterium | reverse complement strand
GGTGCAGGCGGACAGAACGTCAACAAGGTTGCCTCGGCGGTGCGTATCACGCACTTCCCGACGGGAATCGTCGTGCAGTGCCAGAACGAGCGTTCGCAACTCCAAAACAAAGCGATGTGCTTTAATATGCTCCGTTCTAAACTGTTGGAAAAGAAGATAGAACAGCGTCAGGCAGAGGCGCAGGCAATGAAGGGAGACGTGAAAAAAATCGAGTGGGGCGCACAAATCCGCTCCTACGTCTTCTGCCCTTATACGTTGGTCAAAGACCACCGTACGGGCTATGAAAAGGGGGACGTGCAGTCGGTTATGGACGGCGATTTGCACGGCTTCGTAATCGACTATTTGAAGAAATCTTAAATCAGGGCTCTGTTTCGGGCATTTGATTGATTCCTATCTATAAACTGCGTTGCAATAGGGCGCAAAAGGCTCGGTTTCGTACCACAGTGGGTACGCGCCCTTGCCCGTTTGCTTCTCTTGCGTGCAGTTTCCTACGATAGATCGCCTTTGGCTAATCAATCCTCTGTCCGACCATCGCCAAAAAAAAAATAATATATATCGCCAAAAAAATAATATACGGTAGCCTGTGCTACCGTTTGGCTTTTAGGGCGTGCTATTTTGCGCGCTTGCAAAGGATAAGTATGCAGATAGATATCCACAAAGAAAATCCCATTATTTTGGGAATAGAGACGTCTTGTGACGAAACGGCGGCGGCAGTCATCTGCGGTCGCAAGATTTTGTCGGACGAAATCGCCTCCTCTGCCAAGACGCAGGCGTTATTCGGTGGCGTCGTGCCCGAGATTGCCTCTCGTATGCACACGGACGAAATCGCGTCCGTGGTGGATAACGCAATCAAAAAGGCAGGGATTACGTACGAGGATATCGACGCAGTGGCAGTCACCTACGGGGCGGGACTTTTGGGCGCGCTTTTAGTCGGCGTGTCTTTCGCAAAGTCTTTCGCCTATGCGCTCGGCAAGCCCCTGATAGCGGTCAATCATATACGAGGGCACTTGGCGGCGGCGTATTTGGTGGCGACGGAACTCAAACCTCCCTTCGTCACGTTGCTTTGTAGTGGCGGTCATACGGCAATCCTCTATACGCCCGACGAAACGCGCGAGGAGGTGCTTGGCGGCACGCTGGACGACGCGGTGGGTGAGGCTTACGATAAGGTCGCAAGGGTGTTGGGATTGTCCTATCCGGGCGGACCGAATATCGAAAGATGCATCGCGGAAGGGGACGGAAAACCCGTCGTGCCTATGCCCAAGATGCTCAAAGGCGGCGGCGGATACGATTTTTCGTACAGTGGCTTAAAGACGGCGGTAATCAATTATTGCCACGCCAAGCAGCAAAAGGGCGAGGCGTACAGCAAGGCGGACGTCGCGGCGTCCTTCCAGTGCGCGGCAATCGACGTGCTCGTCGAAAAGACGATGACGGCGGCGGCAGAAAAGGGCGTGACGACGGTGACGGCAGGCGGTGGCGTAGCCGCCAACGGCTACTTAAGGCGTCGCTTGCAAGAGGAGTGTGCCAAGCGTGGCTATACCCTCGTTTTGCCCGAAAAAAGGTATTGCACGGACAACGCGGCTATGATTGCCTCCGAAGGGCTTATCCAGTACCGCCTTGGCAATTTTGCGGGGCTGGACCTGAACGCAAAGGCGTCTATTCCTTTGTCGGCAACGCTGAAAAAGGGGGATTGCTAAGATGGCTTTTTGGGAAGTGGTCGGGCACTCTGCGTTGCACGCGTTGATAGAGACGGCGAAGGTGGCACCTTTTTTGATTTTGTTCTATATCGTCATCGAACTCCTTGAACAAAAGGTGGATTTGGCAGGCAAAAACCGTCTTGGCGGGGCGTTGGGTCCCTTGATCGGTTCGGCGACGGGGCTCGTGCCACAATGCGGATTTTCCGTGATGGCGGCAAAATTATTCGAGAAAAAATATATCACGATCGGCACGCTGATGGCGATTTTTATGGCGACTAGCGACGAGGCGTTTATCGTCTTATTCTCGGGTGGATTTACGGACGGGAAAGGGGTGCCGACGGCACTTGCCTTGTTCGTGGTCAAGTTGGTGGTCGGTGTGGCGGTCGGGTATGCCACGGACGGGATTTTGCGATTGTTCGGGCATAAGCAGGTACGTGCAAAGCCGATTGAGGCACCGCGCACGCAGTCGACGACGCACGATATCTTTATTACAAGGTATTTGGAAGACTTAGAGGAAGT
>JAFVXN010000089.1 GCA_017501125.1 Clostridia bacterium | reverse complement strand
GGCGCAGTAGCGTTGGTGGAGGCGCTTAGCGCGATTCCTTTTATCAAAAAAACGTTTTTACAAGCGTGATAACGATTGTTGGTCAGTTGAAATTTTGGGTTTTTTATAAAAAATTCAAGAAAGCCTTGACTTATCTATTTTTTTTGTGTATAATGATGTAAATTGTAAAATCACAATATAGGAGAGACGAACGATGGGTGAACCTAAACAAAAAATCAAATTTAATTTATTCGACAATCTTTGGGGCATTATCGGCTCGGCGAGTTGCGTATTAGTAGGTTCCTTGTTGGGTATCTTATATTATTACAATTTTGGTCAATTTTACGAGGCGATGAAGATGGACGCAGGTGGGAATTTCCTCTTGGTCTTGGCCTTTATTTTCGGCGCGGGCGTAGGTCTCACGCTTGGTATTATCGGTTTGGTGAGATCGGAGACGCGTAATGGTAGCGGTAAGTTTTCGGCAGGCGTATCGATTATCTTATCCATACTCTTCTTAATGGTCGCTTTGCTTTGGCTCTTGACGCAGAACATCTCGGCTTTGGGTATGTAATCAATAACTATATAAAACGAAAGGAGTGGCGTATCGCCACTCCTTATTTTATTCAAAAAAATCCGCCTGTGCCGCACCTCGGCTGAAAGCCAACCCGCTTTCAAAAGGTGGGTGCCGCATCTTGCCGCCTCGAACTTTCCGTATAACAGACCTTGTCTATCGACAGGAATACCTGCTCCCTATATTACATTGTGGATTGCGTTAAAACCGAACTCCGTACACCGCAGATTTGATTATATTATAATTTAACCGTTTCTTTTTGTCAAGGGAAGAGAGGATTAATCCTCGGCATCGTTCAACTCTTGCAAGAAGGGGAACAATTCCTTTTCAAAGTTTAGTCCGAATCGCTTATCGGGCACCTCTTTTGCGCTGCGCTTGATAGCGGCGGTCGTTAAAGAGGTCGCAAGGGAGACGGCGTCACGCGCACTTTTTCCTCTCGCGAGGCAACCGACGAAAGCGGAGGCGAATAGATCTCCCGCGCCGACGAAGAACCCTTCGCAAAGACTGGACGTGATCCGGTTTATTATTCCGTTTTCGGCGTAGAAGACGGAGATTTCCTTTTCTTCGTGCACGCCCGTCACGATGGGACAGGGATTGACGTCGAGTAGTTTTTTTACCAACGCATAGCCGTCCGTGCTCTCTTGATGAGGATAGGGATGGCGCGCAAGGAAACAAGCCTCGGTGAGATTAGGTAAGATATAATGGGCTTGCGTACAGAGTTCTCGCATTTTATCGACGAACGCGTCGTCGAATCGGTCGTACAGTTTTCCGCCGTCGCCCATCACGGGGTCGACGATGAATTTGCCGCCTTCGGCGAGGAAGGAATTTTTAATTTTTTCGACCGTATCGATTTGTTCGATACTGCCGAGATACCCACTATAGATAAAGTCGAATTTGACGTCTAAACTTTTCCAGTGTTTTAAGATGGCGGGGATTTCACCCGTGAGGTCGTGGAAGGTATACCCTTTGAATCCACCCGTGTGCGTAGAGAGGAGGGCGGTGGGAAGGACGTCGCAGGTGACGCCACACGCCGAGATGACGGGTAGTGCGACGGTGAGCGAGCATTTTCCTATGCAAGAGACGTCGTTGATGCAAAGTACGCGCAATTTTCTTCCCTCCGTGAAAAAGTTTAGTAAAATCATTATAAAACTCTTGATTTTTTTTGTCAAACGAATTAAAATAGAAAACAAGAAAAAAGGCGTATATCCTTACAAGGATATGCAATCGAGAGGTCAGTATGTTTATCACGGGCGAGCCCAAACAAAACGGCGTAGCGTTTGCCGATTTTGAAAAGTACGAAAATCAAATTATTACCGTCGTAGGCACCATACACAATATCCGTATGATGTCCGACTTTGCCTTCGTCATTTTGCGTACGGCAAGGGAGACGATTCAGTGCGTATATGCGGAGAGTTTTTCCGATTATCGTATGAGCGATGACGTAAAAGAGGAGTGTGCGGCAAAGATTACGGGTAAGGTCGTAGCGGGCGAAACGCGCGACGGCAGTAAGAGATACGAGTTGCAGATTCACGACATCGTATTGCTTTCTCACCCTGCGGAGATTCCTCCCGTGGTCATCACGAAAAAACAAGTCAACTGCGATTTATCCACCAAACTCGATTATCGTCCCGTGACGCTGAGGAACCCTAAAGAAAGGGCGATTTTTAAGTTGCAAGAGGGTATCCAACGCGGGTTTAGAGAATTTTTAACCAAAGAAGGTTTTACGGAGATTCACTCGCCTAAGATTAATTTTGCAGGCGCAGAGGGCGGCACCAACGTGTTCAAACTCGACTATTTTGGTAAGCAAGTCTACCTTGCGCAGTCGCCGCAGTTGTACAAGCAGGCCATGGTAGCGGTATACGAAAGGGTATTCGAGATTGCACCCGTATTCCGTGCGGAACATCACGACACGAGCCGCCACTTAAACGAATACATTTCTATGGACTTTGAGATGGGCTTTATCAACGGTTTCGAAGACATTATGGAGATGGAAGCAGGCGCGCTTAAATACATCATGAATCTCTTAAAAACGGAGTATAAGAACGAGGTGGAATTGCTCCATATTGATTTGCCTGAAATCACGCAAATTCCCGTCCTGAAATTCATGGAAGCAAAAGAGATTTTGATGAAGACGTTCAAGTATCAGCCGACGGATATGAAGGACTTCGACCCCGAAGAGGAGCAACTCCTTGGCAAGTACGCGAAAAAGCAATTCAACAGCGACTTTATCTTCATTACGCATTATCCTTCTAAAAAGCGTCCCTTCTATACGATGGACGATCCCGCCGACCCCGAATATACCTTGTCCTTTGACTTGCTGTTTAGAGGGCTGGAGATTACGTCGGGCGGTCAACGTGTTCACGATTATAACGAGCAGGTAGAGAAGATGAAAAAACTGGGCATGAATCCCGAGGAATTCGCCACCTATTTGATGCTTCACAAATACGGCGCGCCTCCTCACGGCGGCTTAGGCTTAGGGCTTGAAAGATTGACCATGCACCTGCTTGGCGCTAAGAACGTGCGTGAGGCG
>JAFVXN010000088.1 GCA_017501125.1 Clostridia bacterium | reverse complement strand
TACAAAAGACGGTCTTGCCTGCACCCATATCCCCGTCGAGCAGCAGGACGTCCCCGCCCCGAAGGGTCTTTGCGTATGCTTCCGCGAACTTCATCGTCTCCTCGCGGCTTGTCGTAATCACCTTTGCCATAATACTATTATACCTATCTCTCTTGATTTTTGCAAGAAAATCAAGGGATTAAATCTTCCACTTTTTGAAAATATTAGACAGCCGCTTATAAAGGAGCAACGTCAGGGCGGTGACGGACACCGATTTTACGACGTTAAACAGCAATATCGCATACCAGAACGCCTCGAAGGCTTGCGCCGCCGTCAGCCCGAAAATACTCCCTAAAAAGAACTCGTATGTAGGGAAGATAATCCACCGATTCGCCAAAGGCGCAAGTAAAGAGACGACGATACAAGAGATGGGCAACCAAATTGCCACCGTCTTAAAACGACGACGGTATTGATAGACGATAGAAGGCAGCAACAAAAATATGCTCGTCAGCAAAAAGTTGGCAAGTTCCCCCGAACAGAAAGTGGCCGACGTAAAACAACGAAACGCCTCTTTCAACAAGCACACGATTACCCCTTCCATCGGCCCTAACAAAAATGACACGAGCAAGATAAACGCATTGCCAAAATCCAGTTTCAAAAAGGAGGCGCCAAAAAAAGGCGTGGGTATCTCCGCCCAAGACAGCGCGTACGCAAGCGCCGTAAAGATCGCCATCGCGGCAATCCTTTTCCCCGTAAAATGCCTTTTCAAAAAAGCACCTACCCCTCTTTCCTCAGCGGGCGCGACAGCCACGTTTTCACGCGACAAGGTCGTATCTGCCCCCTCTAATTGCTCCGTTGAAGGCGTACCTGCCCCCTCCGTTTTCATTGTTTCAATCTCTTCTTCCATACTTTACCTCCTAAGGCTGTATTAGAGCCTATAAAAAACCCCCGCTTAAAAAAGCGGGGCACGATAGACGTAGCAAGGCATAATACTGCCTAATTGCTCTTTTCCCATCCGGACTTTAACCGTCGGTGTTGGAATTGCACCAACTCGGGGAAACTTGCGTTTCCTTCGCAGACTTTACTGCCGGTGGAGAATTTCACTCCGCCCCAAAGTTTATTTAGTTGTACCCGATTACATCAGGTAGAAGATGAACGCCGCCAACTCCGCCACGGCAACGAGCGCGCTGACGATGGCCATCACGACGGACAACGCCGCCTTGGGCATCTTGCCCGTCCGCACTGCGTTGAGCACGAATTTTTTGCGGTTGTACGTAAAGCAATAACCATACGCAACCAACTGCACCGCCACGGCACAGGACATCCCGATAAGCAATACGGACCATTGTTCCACCGTACCGCCTTTTACCGCCGCGTACCAGCCGAGCCCCACGAAGGTGAGCGCGTACAGGATAGCCGCCAAAATAAATCTTCTCGTCGTGACGACGCCACGCATCGTCTTGTCCGCCTTCGCACGCAATCTGTCGCTGACACGGTACTGCGCGTCGCACTCGCCGTTCAGCATATTGACGTAGGCGACGTATTCCTCTCCCTCGAAGACGCAGGTCGCCTTCATAACGGGCACGTAGAAAATCTCATACTCAAGGTTGTAAAAAGTCTTCGTCGCAGAAAGTTGCGGAGAGTAAGATTTCGCTTCCTTTTTGAGGGCTGCAACGCACGACGCGAACGATTTTTCCTTGCAAGGGTACAACTCCTCCCCACTTTTCGGTGCGGGGATAGCAATCGTCTTGATATCGGCAGGCATAGAATCCGCCCTGAAAAACGCAGGGGCGTTATGTTGGCGGGCGCAAACCTCTCTCCTTTCGGTATGCACCGCTTCGCCCCCTTTGCTTTTGACCGTCCAGTCGTAGTCGACGATTGCTTTTTCGCGATATACGGGGATATATTCTCTCTTAATCTTAAAGGATTCGTTCTTCTCCGTCATCGCCAAGAATTCGGGATTAATCTCCTTATAGGCGCGCAACTTTTGTCGGAGCAAATCCAACGCCGCCTCTTCGCTGTAAGCGACCTCGGGCAACAGATACGCCGTAAAGTCTTTGGCAGGGGTCGAATCGAGTTCCTTTTTAATCGGCTGCTCAATCGGCTGAGAGGTGGATTCCTTCACCGCCTCCGCTTTCGCGTCTTCCCCTTTGACGGGTTCCTTATCCTCCACGACGGGCTCTACCTTTTCAACGGCAGGGACGGGTTTTGCCTCCACCCTTTCCTCCGCCTTTTTAGCGGGTTCCGCCGTCTTTGCAGGTTTCGCCTTCTTCGTCGGTTTTTCTTCCGCGACGGGCACTGCCGCTACCGCCGTTTCCTTTTCTTTAGCATCCGCTTTTTTCGTCGTCGGTCTCTCTTTTACTTGTGACGCTTTCTTAGCCATAATCCCTCCACGGTTTTATTCAAAACCGTTCTCGCCTTATTATAACAAGAACGGTATCTTTTGTCAACGATTTTTCTGGTTTTATTTGGCAGCGGCGCAATCCGTCAATTGACGTCGCCACCTCACTTTTCACTCCTCACACGGAAAATCGACGTAGAAAGTACTACCTTCGCCCACCGCACTGTCTACCCCGAACCGATAGCCGTGTCTTTCCAGTACCTGACGGACGATAGAAAGCCCCAGCCCCGTCCCTTGTACGGGTCTCTTATGCGATTGATTAGATCGATAATACCTATCCCAAATGCCACCCTTTTCCGCCTCGGGGATACCTTCGCCCGTATCTCGCACGGTAAAACGCGCCACTCGGTCGCCTTTTTTGAGGGCGACGTACACCTTTTTATCCTCGCCCGTGTAGTTGACGGCGTTTCCAATCAGGTTATATATCACCTGCCCGATTTTGCTCTTGTCCGCCTCTATCAGGACGCCTTCGTCCAACGCCATCTCAATCTTATAGCCGTGTTTCTCCTTGAGATACTCTAGATTCTCCACCGTTGCCGCGACGTATTCGCTGAGGTCGAATTTTTCTTTGTTAAGTTCGGTGATACCGCTTTGCAACTTGGACAAGTCGAGCAAATCTTCCACCAACGCCGTCAGCCTATCCGCCTCGTCGATAATGACGCCCGCGTGCTTTTCACGCTTGGCTTTGTCCTCGCCGGATATCTCGACGATCATCGACGCGTACGCCTTAATCATAGTCAGCGGCGTCTTAAAGTCATGCGAGACGTTGGCAATCAATTCCTTTTGCATCTTGTCCGTCTTAGACAACTCGTCGCGGGCAAAGTTGAGGGTGTCGGCAAGTTCCACGATTTCCCTGCCGTAATCCTCGCCACGGAAGTCTACGGTAAAGTCGCGCTTTGCCAGAAGTTTCGCCTTTTCCTGCATCTCGCTAATCGGCTTAGTAAACATCCCCGATATCGCCGCCGACACCACGAACGCCAGCACGAATACGAAAGACGCACTAAATAAGGTACGCAACCCTACCTCGCCAGCGACGCTATCCATATACGATACGTCTTTGACGATATACAGGTACCTGCCGGCGTCGCTATCCGTCTCCGCGCGCAAAATACACGCGTACGCAAAATCCTTCCCCGTCTGGTATACGGCGAATCGTCCGTTGCTGTCCGTCGCCGCACTATCGTATAGTTTGCCCTTTATCCAGTCGATATATTCTATGCTAGTCCCCATCTCGCTAGACGAGGTGCACAATACCTTTCCGTCCCCGTCGAGCAAAGAAATCTCCACCGCGTAGGTCAGCGACAGGTGTTTCACGTATTCTTCCTCGTCCGCAAATTCCGCAGGGACGCCGTCCGCAATCTGCCTCTTTATCTCCTGCCCTCTCGACGTCATATCGAGCGCCGCCTGCTGACGGAGGGTATTCTCCAACGTCCACCTCTGCGATACGCTAAAGACGAAAATCAACAGCAGACAAAGCAGCGAAATGCCGCCCCATACCCAGAAAAACAAACTGACGGAATTACGCTTATGCTTATACGTTTGTCTTAAAGTGTTTTTCATAGCCCGTCCTTTTTTTAAGCGTCGAACTTATATCCGCAACCACGCAAGGTGACGATAAATTTTCTATATTCCTTCAAGGCGCTACGCAGGGTCTTGACGTGGGTATCCACCGTCCTATCGTCCCCGTAAAAATCAAACCCCCATACCTCGTACAAAAGTTTTTCTCTCGTCATCGCAATGCCCTTGTTTTTTACTAAGTAAAAAAGCAACTCGTATTCCTTAGGGGTGAGCGAGATTTTTTCGCCGTCCACGAAGACGTTCCTGCCTGCGATATCCACCTCCAAGCCTTCAAAACGCATCGTCCTTTCCACGCCGATACCGCTACGCTTAGCCACCGCCCCGACGCGCGCCATCAGTTCCCTCGGCGAAAAGGGCTTGGTCACGTAGTCGTCCGCGCCGAGTTGGAAGGCGAACAACTTATCGTATTCTTCCCCTCTTGCCGAAAGCATAATCACGGGCACGTCCTTGTTCTTGCGGATTTCTTTGACGGCGGACAACCCGTCCAGTCTCGGCATCATCACGTCCATAATCAAAAGGTCGTAATCGGTGCCACGACACTTTTCCACCGCGTCCACGCCGTCGATCGCCTCCACGACTTCGTGCCCTTCCGCCTGCAAATACTCCTTCAACACCTCTCTAATCATCTCTTCGTCGTCTACGATTAAAATCTTCATAATATGCCTCCTTTATTCGTCCAGCCTTTCGTATACCTTATTTATACACACTTTTATGGACATTATATCATCGTTTTGTGAAAATTGTGTGAATTTCTTCACAAATCAGGCGCAGTCTTTTACTAATATTAAAAATCCTTTTTTCACGCAAATAAAAAAGAGAGGAGTTTGCGCGCAAACTCCTCTCCTCGTTGATAAAATTGTCAATGCCTTTGCAAGGGAGGCTTACGCTTCCTTGACTTCGGCAGCCGCCGCCTCTTCTTCCACTTCGGTAGGCGCGACGACCGTTTCCTCTGCCGTCTCTGCAGGGGCTACTTCTTCCTTTTTGCCCTTTACCTTGCCCTTAATCCACATCACGAGATAGTATACGCCGTAGACGCCGAGCACCGCGGCAAAGAAGACGATGGGATTGATAATCATAAGCACCCACGCAGGGATAATGCCGTTAGCGACGAGACCGATATAGAAGGCGTCCTCTTCGAGGAAGAACCAGTTATGTTCAAGGAGCACGTTACCGAGTTTTGCCCAGAGGGTGATACCGACGAGCAACGCCGCCGCTTTCCACGACTTTTTCAGGTTGGGTTTTACCGCGCCGAGGGCGATATGGAGGATACCCCACGCCATAAGAAGACCGTGGTAGAACATCGTCTGTACCGCCTGATAGCACCAAGGCTCGCCCGAGCCGATGCTGGCAGGATAGACCAAATACATCATAGGAGCAAGGACGGCAAGCAGAGCCACGGGCTCTAAGAAATGCTTTCTTGCTTTGCCGTTGAATTGCACGACTACCGCAATCGGGCAAAGGACGGTGCAGATATGGAAGGGAAGTTTGTCCATATTCAATCCGCCGCCGACCATAACGCCGCCCACCTCATTCGCGTAGACGAATTCGTGCACGAAGAAGTCGGAAAGATAGGATACCAAGAGGGTAATGACCATGATATCGAACAATCTTTTCTTCTTCTCGTCGGTAGACTTTCTAAAGGCGAAATACAACCCTACGATCGCGCCTGCGATAAGCAACAAATACACGATATGAGGGACGGAAAACGCCGTGACCTTAATCCCCGTATTAAAGTGGGACATCTCAAACAGTTTGAAAAATAATTCTCTCATTGCTTTTCTCCTTTGTTTTTAAGATTTACGAACCAGTTTTTTAATCTTGAATACCAGCGTTTTTCAGGTGGCAGGCGCAACTCTATCAAGGCAAACACCCCGAAATAGACCGCCACGAGCGCGAGCCCAAGGATAATAGAGGACACGCCTATATACGGCACGCCGTTAATCCAGATCCCGTCGGGAGAGGTCATACCAAAGGCGGCGTATAATACGTTCGTCACGATACCGCATATGACGAAGATACCGAAACCGAACACAAGGCTAAGCGTGCTGAATATCCCAGGTCTTACGTAGCCGCCGACGAAGAGATAGATACAGCCGATAAGCATCGTGGAGTGGCTGAGCATGCCCTTCAAAATCCCGTAATCGGCAAGCGTGGGGTTGGCGCCGAAATTTTGATTCAACAGTATGCCCACTACCCCGCACAGCGTCCCGACGATAAAACAAAATTCCGCAAGGAGCCTAAATACCGTCCCTTCTTTATTGTCGATAAACGCCGTCACCAACAACATCCACATCACGATATTGCAAGGAAACAGTGGCAAAATATGCACGCCGACAATCTGAGCCGTACCGCCGTTTTGGAAGAACTCCACCCACAGATTGCTGATATGGATAACGACGGTAATCACGGCAAAGAATTTCAAGATAAAGTTCTTATGCTTTTGCTCTTTGACCGTCTTGGCAAACAGGACCAAAAGCCCCGCCGACACAATCGCCGAAATCACCATATACAAAATATGCTGAAGATTAAACATTTTTCTCAAGCCTCTAACATTGATATATCGTCATTACACGATTATAGCACTCCTTGTTAAAAAAATCAACGTTTTTCGACACAATTCGTCATAAATTATTATTACCAATTTTTTATACATAAAAAAGGCGCCGACGCAACAAAAAAACCTTGCGCACAAGTCGCAAGGTTTTTTGCCGTAAAAATTAATTCTTGGGTACTACCACCAACACCCCTTCACCTGCAGGGATACTCAGCGTGATGCTGCTTGACGTCGAGGTCGAAGTAATACCGTCTTGTACCTTCTCTAAGGCGTAGGTGTCGTTGAAGTTCAAGGTGACGGTGGACGCGTTGTAGACGTTGTTGGTCGTCACGTAGTACGCGTAACCGATATCGCGGTACTCAAAGCACCCGACGATAGCGTCGCCAACACCCGTCGCGCCAGTGAGCGCACCGTAAGAACTTACTAAGTCGCCGCTGGAAATGGGCGCAGGCGAGTTGTTGATTTGGATAACACCTCTCCACGCACTGCGGAGCAACACGGTACCCGCCGCCGAAACTTGCTTGTTAATCTTTTGGATTTGTTCGTAGAAAGGCGTAGGCGAGCCGTCTGCCATTACCGCGGAGGTATAGTTGCCTGCGTGGATATAGTTAGGAGGCATAAAGTAGTTGTAATACTGGATGCCCTTTGCGCCGTAGGAAAGCATACTGTTGAACTGCAACGCCGTATGTCCGTAGGTCAGGTGCTGGGTATTTTCGTCGATGACTTGACCGTATTCAGGCCAGCCACCGAGTTGCCCGTATACCCAGTAAGGTACGTTGGCTTTCATCGTCCAATAACGCACGTTGGAAAGGTTGGTGTACCAACCGTCACGGAAGAAAGTAGGCTGCGTGAACAGGTAAGGATAATGGTCGTACGAGAATACCTGCGGTTTCGAAATGCTCAAATACCGCTGAATCCACTGTTCGTAGCCGTTATACGCCTCACCCGTGTACGTACCGCCCGTGCCTTGACAGTCGTTAAGTTGCCACCCCGCCGCATAGTTAGGCAACATATTGACGTAAGCGAGGGTGTTGCTGTATTTACTGTTCTCCCAAGCGCGCGTCGCCTCACCGATATCTACGAAGTTGACCGCACCAGGCTCGTCGATTAATATCGTGCCACCATAGGCGGGTTTATCCATATAAGAGGAGAACTCGCTCAATTCCGATGCGGAATTCACGTACAGCGAATTTCTGTTGGTGACGATATACGAAATGCCGTATTTGTCCGCCAAATCGAGTTCTTGCAAGATATCGTCTTGCAATTGACCGTTCGTCCAGTCGTTCCACCAGCCGACGATGGTATTGATACCCGCGTCTTTCATCATCTGGTAGTTGTGATCGTTGATCTGCGAAGGATAACTACCGTGAACGTTCGCTACCTCTTGGCTTATCTCCACCGTCGCCGCGTTGGGGCTGTTGAACCCGACGATAGGCATTACGTCTTGACCGTGCTGAGCCATCGTCCAGTAGTTGTAGCCTTCCACCGCTTTCCAGCCGTCTTCCCACTCCGCCTTAATCGTCGTATCCTCCGTGATTTGATAGAGGAAACTAGGCGAGGACGACAACAGATTGTCTTCGCTATCGTACCAGCCAAGGAAGGTGTACATATTGCTTGCAGGCGTCGCCTTCAATTGCACCGTTTCCTTGTACGCGTATTCGCCGGCGCCCGTGAGCGTACCTGCGATATCAAAATCGGTATCCAGCGTCAGCACGTAAGCAATCGCCTCCCACTTCGCCGTCAACGTCCTGTCGCTCGTCAAGGAAGTGATGGTGTACGACTCACTCGTCGTCAATTCCGTCGTCCCTTCGAACCAACCGAGGAAGGTGTAGCCTGCGTTGGTCGTCGCCGTCACCGTGCCACTTTCACCGTGGTCGTAGGTGCCTGCGCCCGTCACCGTGCCCGCCGCCTCGATATTCTTTTCGATGGTCACCGTATAGGTATTCAGTTCCCAACGCGCTTCCAAAGCGATATCTTGCGTCGCATCAAAGGTGTAATTTTCCAAAACGGACACGCCTACGCCACCCAAGAACCAGCCAAGGAAAGTATAGCCTGCGTCGGGGGTCGCCGTCACCGTCACGCTAGCACCCCATTCGAACGTGCCACCGCCACTGACGCTACCACCGTCTTGCGAGGATACGCTAACCTCTACGTTATTCACTCTAAAGCGCGCTTCCAAAGCGACGTCTTCCGTCACCGTGAAGGTGTACGTCGCCGCCGAAGACACCAAATTGCCAGCCTTATACCAACCGAGGAAGAGGTAGCCGTCGTCCGCCGTCGCCACTACCGTCGCCTCTCTACCGTTGCGATAGGTATCCGCGCCCGTGACGCTACCGCCCGTCTGTGCGGTCACGCTAACCACGCTAACGTCCAACTTCCACTGCGCCTCTAAAGCGACGTCTTCCGTCACCGTGAAGGTGTACGTCGCCGACGAAGACGCCAAATTGCCAGCCTTATACCAGCCCGCGAAGACGTAGCCGTCTTTGCCGTAGCCACCACCGTCGCCGTTTCGCCGTGGTCGTAAGTATCCGTGCCTACGACGGTCCCTTGGGACTCGTCTTTGCTCGTGACGGATACGGTATAGGTATTAATCGTCCATCTCGCCTCCAAAGCAACTGCGTCCGTCACCGTGAAGGTGTACGTCGCCGACGAGGAAACCAAATCGCCTGCCTTATACCAACCGGCGAAGGTATAACCCTCGTCCGCCGTCGCCACGACCGTCACTTCTTCTTCGTATTCGACCTCGGTGCCACCCGTTGCGCTACCGCCTTCCTGCGAAGATACGGTCACTTGATAACGAAGTTTCGTCCAAGCCGCCTCTACGGTCACGTCACCCGTCACGGCGAACGAATAAGTCGGGTTGCTGGACACGAGTTGCCCACCGACGTACCAACCAGCAAAGGCATAGCCTTTTTCCGCCGTCGCCGTCAGCGTCACCGTATCCCCTTCCGCATAAGCGCCTGCACCCTCCACGGTACCTGCCGCTTGCATCGTGTTGTTTACCGTGATTTCGTAAGGCGCCTCGTACACCAAAGGCATAGACCAGTTGCTGTCCGCAGTCGTAATATAATCCCCTTTCGCCTTCACGACGACTCTGTCGCCGTCTTGCAAGGTAAGAGAGGTGCCGTTCGTCTCTTGCTCCGTGCCACCGTTGATTCTGTAGACGTAGCCGCTCGCTCCTTCTACCGCCGTCCAAGTGACGGTGCTACCGTCGCTCGACAAAACGGGGGCGCTCAAACTCGCCAATATGTAAGATACGGCGTTGGACCACTCACTGTCCGTGTACCCGTCGCCACCGAGCGCTTTGACCTGAATCGTCTGCCCTTCCTCAATCGTCACGGACAATAACGTCGTATATTGCTCCTCGCCACCGTTGATTTTGTACGCGTAGCCGCTAGCACCGACTACCCTCGACCAAGAAACCACGCCCCTTACGCAATAGGCTACTGGTCTTACGAGTTGCGTCCCCGCGGGATTTTGCGTCCCAGGAGGGGGAGCGTTGTCACACGCCGCCACGGCGCCAACCGCCGCCGTCGCCGTCAAGCAACACACCACCGCCAACAAACTTTTTTTCCATTTTCTCATACGTTTTCTCCTATCTGTTTTCTTTATAAGAAAAAGTATTTTATCGGCACCGACAAAAGCGAACGGCTGATATACGCACGTTAAAATCCAGCCAAATCGCGCCAATATATTACTATTATATCATAGTTTTTATTAGTTTTCAATACCCATTTACTGATTTTTTCGCAAAAATATTGTAATATCGTCCCGAAAATCAGGAAAATCGTGTCCCGTTTCCCTTTCAGGCGCAACGAAAAACCCGCTCTCTCGCAAGCGGGTTTTTTCCGTGGCTGAATAAAAGCGCACTATTCGTATTCTTCATAACTTCTTCGTCCGTCGGGTGGAGGACACACGGTCGGGTTCCTTCCCGAGGGCTTTGCAGGCGGACACTTTCGCACGGGCGCTACGTTGACCAGCACCACGTCGTCGCCTATTTTGACGACGTTCCTTAGGTCAATGAACAACTCCTCCCGCTTAAAGGCAAAGGACTTCCCCCCTGGCACGACGAGCCCTAAAATCTTATTCTCTGGATAACAAAAGACCAAATCACAGACTTTCCCAAGCCTCTTTCCGTCTTGCGTATTGATGACTTCCTTGACTCGCAAGTCGCTAAAACTCAATTCCATATTCGTCTCCACCTTATATCATATGCTTAGGGTGGTGGCGTATGTGTCTTCTTTAAGAAATATTCAGTTTTAAGGTGTGCAGGGCGTTCTTTTCCAGCCGTGAAACCTGCGCTTGGCTAATCCCCACCTCGTCGGAGATTTCCGTCTGCGTCTTGCCTTCGTAATAGCGAAGATACAGGATCCTCTTTTCCCTTTCGCCCAACTTTTCCATCGCCTCGTGCAGGGCGATGCTCTCCGTCCAACGCTCGTCCGTGTTCTTGTCGTCGCACAGTTGGTCCATAAGCAACAGCGTGTCTCCCGCTTTGTTGTAGACGGGCTCGTAGAGGGAGACGGGGTCGGAGATGGCGTCCAGCGCGTAGACAACTTCGCTCGCCGTCGCCTTGATCTCTTTGGCTATCTTTTCAATCGTTGCCTCCTCGTCCCGCCGTTCTATCTCCTCACGCGCTTTCAGCACCTTATACGCCGTATCGCGGATACTCCTCGATACCCGCAGGGAATTCCCCTCGCGAAGGTACCTTTTCATCTCCCCCATCACCATCGGCACGGCGTAGGTGGAGAACTTGACCCCGACGCTAATATCGAAATTGTCTATCGCCTTGATGAGCCCGATACACCCAGCCTGAAAGACGTCTTCCTCGCCCATATTCTTGATGCGGAACCTTTTCATCAGCGATAAGACGAGGCGCAGGTTGCCGACGATAAACTCCTCCCGCGCCTTTTTATCCCCCGCCTTCACACGCAACATCAGTGCCTCGCTCTCCTTTTGCGTGAGCCTTGGCAACCCCGTCGTATCCACGCCGCATATCTCCACTTTTCGCATACATGCCACCTCCTTTTTTACGGTATGTACGCAAAAACGTGGTAGCATGGTCGAGTTTAGTATGCCTAAATCGCTATTTTTTATACGCGTTAGACCATCTTCGATATCTCTTTCCTAAGACGCAAAATAATCTTTTTTTCGAGGCGTGATATGTAACTTTGCGAAATGCCGAGGCTGTCGGCGACGTCCTTTTGCGTCATCTCTTCACCCCCGCCGAGCCCGAATCTTAAAGACAAAATCGTCCTTTCCCTATCCGACAGTTTTTTAAGCGCCTCCTTTAGAAGTTCCTTCTCCGCGCCCGACTCTATCTCGCCGTAGACGCTCTCTGCGCTCGTACCCAGCACGTCGGAAAGAAGCAATTCGTTCCCCTCGAAATCGGTGTTGAGCGGCTCGTCGAAAGAGACCTCGCTGCGTTGCCTCGTCGCACGGCGCAAATACATCAAAATCTCGTTCTCGATACACCTTGACGCGTAGGTAGCGAGTTTGATGCTCTTGTCCGCACGGAAGGAATTGACCGCCTTGATGAGCCCTATCGTGCCGATGGAGACGAGGTCGTCGCTATCCACGCCCGTGTTGTCGAACTTCTTCGCAATGTAGACCACGAGGCGTAAATTATGCTGGATAAGCAAGGCTTTTGCCTTTTCCGTCTCCCCTTCCTCCATCTCTTTGATTAACCCGTTCTCCTCCTCGGTAGAAAGAGGCATAGGCAACGCGTCGCCGCTACCGCAGACGTAGTCGACGGTATTCTCCGCCTCGTCACCGCCCAGTTTCCGTAAAAATATCTTCATCACTTCCGTCAGTTTCACTTGCCGTCCTCCTTAACCGTACGCCCACGCGCCCAACAGCATCTCGTATTCCTTGCCCACGAGGGATAGGCTCGGCGATACGTACGCCCCGTTTATTATATGAGTTTGTCCCCCGTGCGTTATGCGTATTTTGTCCATTTTTACCACCGCGATTTTTTTCTCCCCCGACACCGTCTTAACCGTCGCGTAGCCCGTCTTGAGTCCAGAGGGCAACGCCGAAAATATCTTAGGCGCTAAAAAACAAATCGGCACGCCTAAGTGGAAGGCAAAATTGCCCGTATCGACGTACCCTTTCCCTCGCCACTCAACGCCGCCTCCTTCTATCGCACAATCGACGAAAAACGTAGCGCGCATCTTACGCCGTCGCAACCGCCACGCCGTCTCCGACAAAATACAAGCGACGGACAAAAACAAAAGGACTAGTAGCGCAAGCGGAGGCGTAGCGAAGTAATACCCTCCCGAAGGGAGAGGTAAAAAGGACGCCAAAGCGAACGTGCCCCCCGCCACGGCAAAAGAAAAGGCAAAAAACAGCCCCACACAACAGAAAGTTCTGCCCAGTTGTTCCTTCGTCGACAGGACGGGCAACAACGCCCCCGTCGCTATCTTA
>JAFVXN010000087.1 GCA_017501125.1 Clostridia bacterium | reverse complement strand
GACGAAAGAAGGCACCGCCGTGGACCCTGCGGGATACCTGCCGTTGGGCGAAAAATAAAAAGACGGCGCATCCGTAAAAACGATTATAAAAAGAGGCAAAGGAAGGGCGACCCGAATTTGCCTCTTTCTTTTCTAAAGAAAAAATGCGGATTTTTTCACATTATCACTTGACAAGACTCGGTTTTGATAGTATAATAGACGAAAACTATGATGAGAGTAGTGTTTTTTGATAAGGAGGTCTTATATGCAAGCGACCGATAAAGAAAAGAAAACGCCTGGATTTATCGTGTGGATTATCCGCGCTTTGGCGGTGATTATGACGGCGGTTTCTATCGTTTTCCTCGTATTGTGTAGCGGTATGGTCACGACGATGGACGCACTGGGTGCGGACTACAATATGGTTGACGAACCGAGAATTGTCTACGAAGAAAGACAAATGAAACAATTAGATACTGCCATTAAGGAATTCAAGACGAAGGCGACGGCTCTTCGTATTAAAGAGTTTATTGCGACGAACAACTACCTTGAAGACATTGATCCTGAAGATCCTAGCAAAGGACAGAGATGGGCGCTTGACCCCCAGTTGGATTCTCAAGTGTTGCTTAATAACTTGACGAAAAAGGCTATTTTGGTGGAGACGGGTCTTACCTTTTCTAAGGCGAGTGAATATAACGCTTTGATGACTGCGATTAGGGGAGGTGGTGCGCTGTCGGCTGACGCGCAAGCCCTGAAGGATTTCTTGGACGAGAATAGTTTGCCCTACAACTTGGTGTACGCTACGACCTTTATGCAATCGGTAAGAGAGGTGGTATTCGGCGATAAGATTCCTTCCAAAGACAACCTTACCGTTTATATCGACGATTACACGAAAAAGGCGATTACCGCAGAGGCGACGACCACCTTTAGGAGTGCGCTTGAGGCGGCGGGCTTTGGCGACACCCTTTCCTCTACCAAGATTAACGACTACAACGACAAAAAGGCTGATTTGGGATATACTGGCTACGAACAGACGGAATTCCACAAGTTGGCGCTCGAACTTATCCGTTATAACGTTTTGGTGAAAGACGTCGTTAAGCACAAAGGCGAGACGGACGATTTGGCAGATAAGATTGCGGCAGTGGAAGAGACGTTCGGTGTCGACGCAAACTACGATGCGATTCAACAATTGGCGGCGGAGATTGAGGCTGACCTCGCTGCTTTCAAGGCAACTCCTCAAAACGTGTCCGTTTTGGAGGAAATTATCGCTGATATGACCGCTCAAAAGGAGGCGCTCACGGTATGTGCTACCAACCTTCAGGCGGAGTTGGATTCTAACCTCGCAAGCCAAGGCGAGGCGCGTGCGACGCACAAGGTCTACCTGTGGTTGTGGGTCATCTTTGAGATTCTTGCTCTGCTTAGCACCTCTGCGTTGCTGGCTATGCCCGAAGTGCTCGGCGGCAACGAAAAGGTCAGCCGTATTTCCGGCGCGGTGCTCTTCGTGGCGGTTGCGGTACAGTTGATTCTTATTCTTCACTTGGGTATTATGTAAACCGAAAAGCCGACCTCAAAAGGGTCGGCTTTTTTGTTTGTTTCGCGCGCGCAAACACGCGCGGAACTATAATTAAAGAGCGGCACGGTGCGGTGGGTGCATTTTACGACAAAATCCGCAGGGCGAATTTTTACATAGACGCTTGACAGTATAAAAAATAAGGTGTATAATAAAATAACTAATCCAAATATAAGGAGATACGATTATGTATAAGTGTGGCAATTGTGGGTCCCTCCTTCAAGGCACGGAAGAAACTTGTCCTGGCTGCGGAAAGAAGGTAGCGTTCCCTAAAAAAGCGGAGCCTGTCGTTCAAGCGGAAGATCCCGCTTTGGAGAACGACGTCGTTGAAACGAACGAAAACGTAGAGGTTGAAAAGGGCGAAAGCAAGTTCAAAGCCAACGGCTTTGGCGAGTTGTTTGCGTGGATTTTGGTAGGGTTCGTCAGCCTTATCACCCTTGGTTTTGCTTTCCCTGCAATGTATTGCTGGAGATTGCGTAGCAAGGCGAAGAAGACGACGATTGACGGGAAACAACTCGTGTTCACGGGTAAAGCGGGTCAATTGTTCGGCAGAATGTGGCTTTGGGGTTTCTTGACTGTCATCACGCTTACGATTATGGCTTGGGGTTGGGTGCCCGTTCAGTACAGAAAGTGGGTGGACAGCAATACCCATTTCGAAGGCTATGACGAAGAAAACGATAAGTCGGAATTCACTGGCAAGGCTGGTGGCATGATCGGTGTCAACATCGTCAGCGGTTTGATGTGTATCGTTGGCTTTATCACCCTTGGTTGGGGTTTTGCTTGGGTGCGTTGCTACCGTCAAAAATGGTGGAGAAAGCACCAGACTATCGACGGCAAGGCTTTGACCTACGACTATCCTTCCGGTAATCTTTGGGGCAAATTGTGGCTGTGGTACGTCGTCGGTATCTTGACGCTCGGTATCCTTCCTATCCTCTCCATCGCTTGGGGCGAAGACTGGTTCGTGTCCCGTACGACCGTGGAATAATACTTATATTAGCATAAAAAGCGTCGGTTTTCCCGACGCTTTTTTTGTGGGGGAAAGCGTATAAGCATATATCGTCACGCGCGCGCATACAATATGGCGAGAAAGAGGTGCGTGTATGAAAAAATGGATTGCCTTTTTGCTGGTGCTTTCGTGCCTGCCGTTCGTCTTAATTTTTGCCTCGTGCGACGAGCAAAACGACGCGGGCGTCTCCTACGAAATCACGGCGGAATACTCCAAGGAAAGCGAGGCGTTGTTCGCCGTGCAAAAATTTACGTACGAGAACAGGACGGATACCGTCAAAGACAACCTGCGTTTTCATCTGTTCCCCAACGCCTACCGGGAGGAGGTGACGTATAAGCCGATCTCGCCTGCCTATCGTCAACTTGCCTATTACGACGGAGATAGCCACGGCGAGATGTCGATCACCAGCGTTTTGGGGGGAAGAGGGTGGCAGGTATGTGGTGAAGATAGCAATATTTTGTCCGTCGACCTCGAAAATCCGCTGGAGCGAGGGGATAGCGTCGTGCTGGATATCAGTTTCGTCGTGTGGCTCGCCAAGGTTAATCACAGGACGGGCGTCAGCGACAAAGCGGTCAATTTGGGCAACTTTTTTCCTATCCTTTGTCCCGATTTTGGGCAGGGGTTCGAGGAGAACGTCTATTACGCCACGGGCGATCCGTTCGTGTCCGAGTGCGCGGATTTTTCCCTTGCTTTGACCCTCCCGAAAAATTACGTCGTGGCGGCGACGGGCGTGTTGCAAGAGGAGCGTTCGTTAGAAGGCAAGAAGAAGTGTGTCTATAAGGCGCAGAAAGTGCGGGATTTTGCCTTGACTTTTTCGCCCGATTACGAGGTCGTGGAGGAGAAGATCGGCAAGACGTGGGTGAGATACTACTACGTAGACGACGCAAAACCGCAGGAGAAATTGACGGTTATCAAAGAGGCGATGACCTATTTTAGCGGCGCGTTCGGGGAGTATCCGTACGAGACGTACGCGGTGGCGCAGACGGGTTTTTGTATGGGCGGTATGGAGTATCCTGCGCTGACTTTCGTGTCGGCGACGCTCAGTGGTAAGGACGCTTTGCACGCTATCGTGCACGAGACGGCGCATCAGTGGTGGTACGCCGCGGTGGGGAGCGATCAAATCGACGAGGCGTGGCAGGACGAAGGACTGACGGAATATTCCACCGCCCTCTTTTTCGAGGCACACCCTCGATACGATATCGGTTTGCAGGGACTGGTGGCGCAAAGCCTCAACGCCTGCCGAGCCTACGAGGAGGTGTACGGTGGCGTGTTGGGCGCGGACGGCGTGATGTCGAAAAGGCTGGACGCGTTCGAGAGCGATTATGCCTATCGCGTGCTTGCCTACGACAAAGGGGTGGTCTTATTCGACAATCTGCGCCGTAGCGTCGGGGATAAGAAATTCTTTGCCGCGCTCAGGAAATATTACGCGACGGGCAAATACAACCTCGTCACGGTGGGTGCTATAAAAGGTGCGTTTGAGAAGGTCGGGGTGGATGCGAACGGGCTATTCGATTGTTTTTTGCAGGGCAAGGCGCTTTTATAGGATAAAAAAGGCGCTAAAAAGAAAAAATATTGCCTTTTTCGGGATTTTTTTATAAAAAAACACTTGCCAAATGAAAAATCGGGGGGTATAATAGAAAAGTAGCGGTAGGGTGCCTTCGGGCAAATTTATCCGACGCCGCGCAAGGAGCACATTATGGACGCTGTCCCTGACAACCGAAGTAGTATGTTGAACTTGATAAACCTCCCGCAGTGATAGGTAAATTGTAAGTAATTACGAAGATACGGACGCACGGGCGGTTTTTCCCGTGCGTTTTTTTGCCCAAAAATTCCCCGTCTTTTGCGAGAAATTCAGGCATAAACGCTTAGCAAAATCTCGAAAAAGGCGGTGATAGTATGTTGAAAATTCATAAGACCGAAGACCTTCGCGTACAATCCTTAGAAGATTTCGAAAGCCGTTGCTGGATTGACTTAGTCAATCCCACCGACGACGAAGTTGACACGGTGCGTGAGTGGTCGGGTATCCCCGAAGAATTGCTCAAAGCCGCGCTCGACGAAGAGGAGTCGGCGCGTGTGGAACTGGACGAAGGCGCGACGATGTACATCGTGGACAGCCCTATGCTCGTCGACACGGAAGAAGGGGACAAGTATACGACCATACCCGTTGCAATCATCTACAACAACCGTTGCGTCGTGACCGTTTCGCTCAACCCCAACCCCGTATTCGCGGGATTTAGGTCCAACCGTAGTAAAGTGGCTACGTCAAAACCGTTGGAATTTATTCTCAACTTTATGTTGGAAAATGCAAAGCGTTTCTCCGCGTTGTTGCGCCAAATCGATAAAAAATCCTTGCGCTTGCAGGCGGAATTGCACAAGTCCATGCGTAATCAGGAACTCATCGAGTTGTTGGAATTGCAGAACTCGCTCGTTTATTTCTCGACCTCTCTTTCCGCCAACACGTCGGTGTACGGCAGACTGTCGCGCGTGGTGCAGTCCAACCTTGATTATCAGGATTTGTACGAGGACGTACAGATTGAGACCCGTCAGGCGACGGAGATGTGTTCCATCTACCGAGACATTTTGAAGACGACGATGGACGCTTTTAGTTCGGTCATCTCCAACAACGTGAACAACGTCGTAAAAAGATTGACGATTATCACGATTTTGGTTGCTATCCCTACGCTAATTGCAGGGCTTTTGGGTATGAACGTCGACTTGCCTTTCGGCATGGGATTGATTGGCGACTGGGTCGGCTGGCAGTTCTGGATCGTGACGGGCGTGTGCGTGGTGCTCACCGTCGTTTGTGCGATTTTGTTGTATAGGATGACGGACAAGGTGCGTATCCGTACCCCGAAAGAAATTAAAAAGAAAAGGAGACGCGACTGATGCCTTTTTTGCAGTATAAGTGTCCAAAGTGCGGCAAGGCTTTCGACGAGTTGGTGGGCTCCCACCTCGACGAGGTGAAGTGCCCCG
Organism: Clostridia bacterium; assembly: GCA_017501125.1. GTDB lineage: Bacteria > Bacillota > Clostridia > Christensenellales > Borkfalkiaceae > Scatosoma. The sequence goes on along the minus strand of JAFVXN010000087.1, from coordinate 1,050 downwards.
CCTGTGGGGAAAAAGCCGTCAGGTCGTACAGCGGTGCGATGCTTTCCTCGACGGGAAAAACTATCAAAAAATGCACGGGCAATTGTAAGACTTGTAGCGGTTGCAGATAATCGTATAGAAAAAATAAAACCTCCCTAAAAAGGGAGGTTTTTTATGTGTGTCTTTCCTTTAAGAAAGAGGAATATTCCAGCAATAATTTTTTGTGTTCCGTCGGCAGAGAACGGAAGTTTTTTAACAGATTTCTCTCGTCGGCAGAGAAGTCTTTTTCTTGCGCGTAGTCGGGCAAAATAGTCACGTTGCCAAGTTCGTCTTCTCTCCCTAAAAGATAGTCGACGCTGCATTGAAAATAATCCGCCATGGCGATTAGCGTTTGATGAGAGGGCTCGTTGATACCGTTCTCATAGTTGGCGTAAACTTGCCTACTGACGTGAAAAATTTCGGCTGCCTGCGTCTGCGTTTTTCCTCGATCTTCTCTAAGCGATTTTAATCTTATCATAATCCCATCTCCTGCCTTTAGTATAGCAAGAAATAATTGCAAAATACTTGACACGCAAGAAAAAATAGTATATAATATAACAAAATGCAAGAAATAATTGCATTTCTGTGTTGTGGAGGGGGAAATGGAAAAGACCGATAGACTGAGTATTTTCTACATTTTTTCTTGGATAGGGAAGGTGTCTAATTTTTTCAAGGGCGAATATGCAGACACGACGGCGAAGAGAGTGTGGATAAAGATTTTGGGATTCCTCTTGAGCGTCGTTTCGCTGTCGTTGACCGCAGGTATGATTTTGGCGTGGGTGACCTGCGGCGGTAGAATTCCTACCATTAGTGATTGGCCGATTGTATTTTCTAACTTGTTGTTTTGGATATTAGAGATACTATTTACCGTGTTGTGGGGGTTGCTCTTTTTTTTTAATTCGGACATATTTCCCACGATTGTCGCGGCGATAGGGATTGTCGCTGTTTTTCTTTTTGCGGCGTTGCCTATTTTGATTGTGGAAGCGGTTAGAAAGGACTGGGAACAATTGTCTAACGACCTTTCCATCTATG
>JAFVXN010000086.1 GCA_017501125.1 Clostridia bacterium | reverse complement strand
GAGAGAAATCAATTATAAAAAATACGAACAAATGTTCGTGGTCAATAAAAATTCCAAATGGCGAAAAGTGGAGGGAAAATTATAATTTTTTGGTTATTTTTTGAAATTTTTTTAAAAAATACTTGACAAAGGGTCAAAAGTGGTTTATAATGGACGTATGCTCGTGGTATAGACGGGCGAAGTATGCAAAGGAGGGTACGCGGATGGCGACCTTGTTTAGAGGAATATACGAACATCAGTTGGACGATAAGAACCGTTTGCGTATTCCTGCAAAATTTAGAAAGGCGTTGACGGGTGAGCACGGCGAAAAGACTTACTCTTTTGCAAGGGGGCTCAACGGCTGTATTTACGTCTTCCCTGACGAAGTGCTCGACGAAATCACGGAGGAACTCGCGGAAGAGCGCATGTCTGATTCTTCCTACGGCTCCTTGCTCTTTAATGCGTTTGTGTTCGGGGCGGAAGAGGACGCGCAAGGACGTGTCGTATTGCCTTCTAGATTGAAGGCGATGGCTGGGATATCCAAGGACGTCGTGACGATTGGTCGCGGTAAGCGCCTTGAAATCTGGGCTGCTGATAAGTTCAATCAATTTATCGAAGACGTTAATTACGACGAAGAATTCAAAAAACTGGGGATTTAACAATGCTGGAGTTTTCGCATCGCCCCGTTATGTTGGAAGAGTGTATGCAGGCGCTTGCGCTTCGAGATGGAGGCGTCTATTACGACGGTACCGTCGGCGGAGGAGGGCACTCCTACGAAATATTGCGTCGCTCGGGTCCGTCGGGTAGGTTGATAGCCACCGATTTAGACGACGAGGCAATCGAGGCGGCTACGAAAAGACTGTCTCCTTATCAGGGCAGATTTGCAATCTACAAATCCAACTATAAAAATTTTGAAAAAGTATTTGACGAGGCAGGGGTTGACCTGATCGACGGCGCGTTGCTGGATTTCGGGATATCCTCTCACCAAATAGACGACGAGGATAGAGGTTTTTCGTATCGGATGGCGAACGCGCCCCTCGATATGCGTATGGATCAATCTTCCCCTTTGACGGCAGAGATTATCTTGAATACGTATACGGAAGAAAAACTCGCTCATATATTAAAAACGTACGGTGAAGAGCCGTTTGCAAGACAAATCGCACGAGCAATCGTCAAGACGAGGGCGGAAAAACCCTTAAAGACGTCGGGTGATTTTGCCGAAATCGTCAAGAACAATATCCCTGCGAAATTCCGCTACGGCGGTGCGCCCTGTGAAAGAAAAAGTTTCCAGGCGCTGAGGATAGAGGTCAACGGAGAGTTAGATGGCTTGTACGAGTTGGTGCTTTCGTTGACGAAACGATTAAAAAAAGGTGGCAGAATTGCGATTTTGACCTTCCATTCCTTGGAAGATCGTATTGTGAAAGAGGCGTTCAAATATATGGAGTCGCCTTGCACCTGCCCTCCTAACTTCCCCGTTTGTACGTGTGGGAAGAAGGCGGAGATAAAGATTATCACGCGAAAGCCGATTGTGGCGCGCGAAGAAGAACAACTGGAAAATTCCCGTAGCAAATGCGCAAAATTGCGTATTGCGGAAAGGATATAACGACGGAAATACGTTGAAAAACGGAAGGAGAAAGTTATGGCTACTATTTTCGATACCAAAGAAGAGACGAAAACTGTTGCAACGTCCGTTGCGGCAGAGCAGCATAATGCGCAAATTAAAGAACGTTTTCAAAGATTGCAAAGCGTAGAACGTTCTCAACTTGCAGAACTCGCTTCCGATACGACGAGAGCGTCCGTTCTCGCGCCCGAAAGACCCGCGCAGACGCAATCGCCTATGCAACACGTTGAAGAACGCGTTGTTTCTCCCGTATTCACGGCGGAAACGTTGGATAGAACGTTGCAAAATCATGCGGCGGTCATGGAAATGGCTCCCGTGATGGAGGCTGCTGTCGAAAACAAGGCTGAGGGAGTACAACTTAGCCGCTTTGCGAAAGTATTTATGGGTGCTTGTGCGGCGGCAATCGTAGGTTTAGTATGTGGCATTTGCGCGTTGACGCAGGTCGTCAACACCAACAATATGAAAATTAGTGCGCAAGAGGCGAGGAACGCTCAGTTGCGCACGGAATATGCACAGGCGATGGAAACGTACGAGCAAGTGACGTCTCCTGAGGCAATCGAACAATACGCAAAGGAATTCGGGATGACGAAAGTTAATTGATAAGGAGTTAGCGTTATCAAAAAAAAGGTTCGGACAGATTTTTCAATTTCGGTTTTACGAAAGAGGTTATTGGCGGTATTTACGCTGATAACCTTTCTTTTTTGCGCTGTTGCAGGCAGATTTTTCTACGTACAGGTCGTTTGGCAGGGGGAATTGTTGCGTTTGGCGCTCGATCAATGGACGCGCGAGATTCCCGTGGTGGCGGAGCGTGGTTTGATTACGGCACGCGACGGCGAGGTGTTGGTTGAGAACGACACTGCGTATACCGTTTTTGCCCGTTCTAACGCCGTGAAGGACGTGAAGGCAACGTCAGAGACGTTGTCTACCATTTTGCAGATAGACGCCGAGATTTTGGAGAATAAAATCAACGGTAGAAAAGCGAGTGAGATAACGCTGGCAAAAAAGGTGGGTAAGGAGAGCGTAGAAAAACTTTCTCTTGAGAGTTTGGACGGAATCTATTATTCCCGTGACAATTTGCGCCGATATCCTAACGCGGACGTTTTGTGTCAGGTTTTGGGCTTTACTTCTTACGACGGCGCGGGGACGACGGGGATAGAAAAATATTATGACGATTACCTTGCGGGAAAGAACGGCGAGGTGTTATACGAGACGGATTTGGTGGGGAAAGAATTAAACGGGGCGGTGGCAACGTACGTGCCAGCCACCGACGGATACAACGTTCGTTTGACGATTGATTACGGAATACAGACTGTGGTGGAGGCGGCGTTAAAACGAGTTGCGCAGGAATATTCGCCTTCCTCGGCGGAGTGTATCGTACTGGATCCCAGCACCTTCGAGATTTTAGCGATGGCGAATTATCCTTCGTACGATCTCAACGAGATTCCTCGCGACGATTTGGATACCCTTAACGCATTGTCGAGGAATAAGACGGTAAGTGATATCTACGAGCCTGGATCAACGTTTAAGATTGTGACTGCAGCGGCGAATTTGGAGGAGTGGAACCGAGGCAATAAGTCGGCGTATTCTCCTTCGCGCATCTTCTCCAGTTCGCGGACCCGTTCGGTGGACGGTACGACGGTTAAGTGTTGGAATAATCACGCGAACGGTAGGCACAGCAATCAAACGCTTGCCGAGGCGTTGAACAACAGTTGCAACCCGTGTTTTACTGACATGGCGTTGGCTCTCGGCACGGAGACGTTTTACGATTATCTGTCTGCCTTTGGTTTTGGACGGAGGACGGGGATAGATTTTAGTGGTGAGGCGTATGGATTACTGTTGCCTGAGACGGCGGTGCGCAATTGCGATTTGGCACGTATCGGGTTTGGTCAAACGGTTGCGGTGACGGCTTTGCAACTTGCATGTGCGACGGCGGCAGCCGTCAACGGCGGCTATTATTACGCGCCACGGTTGGTTAAAGAAATATACGCAAAAGACGGCTACGTCGCGTACACGGGTGGGGCAAATTTGAAAAAACAGGCCGATTAGCGAGCAAACTTCCCGTACGCTTTCAACGATGTTAGAAGGCGTTGTCAAAGACGGTAGCGGGAAGAAGGCGTATATCGAGGGATATCGAGTCGGGGGCAAGACGGGTACGGCGCAAAAGTACGAGAACGGACGGATAGCGGCTGGGAAATACGTTTCGTCTTTCGTAGGTTTTTTTCCTGCTGACAACCCTCGATATCTTGCGCTCGTGACCGTTGACGAGCCGAAGGGGGCGTATTACGGTAGCGTGGTTGCGGCTCCTTGCGCCGGTGAAATTTTTCAAGGGATTATTGCGTTGAAAGATATTCCGCCCGTTGTATGATATTACAAAAAATATACTCGAAATTACCGTAAAATAATTCAAAATGAGTATTGACAATGTAATAAAAATATAATATAATAACATATAATCGTGCGCTAAGACGCGCGCTATTGACGAGTACGAAAGCAAGGAGAAAATTATGTTGAAAAACGACGTATTTAATTGCATTGACGGGAAGTTTTCTTTCGGTGGCTACATAGGTGAGTTGGAGAAATATTTGGTGGATAATCACGTCACCAACGCTGACGTTTGGAAATTGTTCGTCAACCAGTTCCGCAACCATACTGACGGTGACGGGAAGTGGCGCGGCGAGTATTGGGGGAAAGCGATGCGTGGCGCGGCGATGCTTTATAAAGCGACCAAAGATCCTGCTATTTATAAGGCGATGAAAGATACGATTGAGGACTTGCTGACGACGCAAGAGGACAATGGTAGAATTTCCGCTTATCCTTTGGATAAGGAATTCCAAAGTTGGGATATGTGGGCAAGAAAATATATTCTTCTTGGCAATCTCTATTTTTATGAAATTTGCGAAGACGAGCCGTTCAAAGAAAAACTCTTAAAAGCGTTGATGGCGCATGCGGATTATATCGTGGCGCACGTGGGCGACGGCGAAGGTCAAATTCCTATTTTTAGGACGTCCGACGCTTGGGGTACGATGAACTCATGCTCCAACTTAGAGCCGTTTGTAAAACTGTATAAATTAACGAAAAAACCCGAATATTTGGCGTTTTCCGAATATATCGTTAGCACGGGGCTTTGCGAAGGCGTCAATTTGATTGAGGCCGCCTTGCAGGGAATTCCTCCTCACGAATATGCCGTTACGAAAGCGTACGAGATGATGAGTTGTTTCCAAGGTCTGTTGGAGTTCTACACCGTGACGGGCAATCCCAAACATTTGGAGGCGGTTATCAAATTTGCCGACCTTGTCTATGACAACGAGGTGACGATTATCGGTACGGCAGGGTACGAAGGGGAATTCTTCAGCCACGGCGCGCCTGGTCAGACGGAATATTCCGAACAAGAAGTGCTTGAGACCTGCGTGACCGTCGTTTGGATGAACTTGTTGTTCCGTTTGTTGGAACTCACGGGCGATGCAAAATACGCCGATTGGATAGAGTGCGCTTCGCTCAACGCTTTGAACGGTAGCGTAAACACGAAGAACCAATTGTCCGTCCGTTCGGAGAACTGGGACCCTCGCTACGTCAGTTTGGACTTGCCGATGGAGCAGTGGCCTAAATATAAGGGAAAGAGACAGGTGTTGCCTTTTGATAGTTATAGCCCCCTTGTCAACGCTCGCAGAGGACAGTTGATTGCAGGCTTTAACATCATGGAGGACGAGCAAATTTACGGCTGTTGCGCTTGTATCGGCGTTGCAGGTATCGCGATGGAGCAGTTGTTTGCCGTTATGGAGACGTCGGACGGTTACGCCGTCAATCTTTACGAGGACGTTAGTGTTTCCACAAAGGACGGCGATATTACGATTGCGCTGGATAAAGAAAGCCTTTCCGTGAAGATGACGGTGGATTGCAGTCGTCCTATCGCGTTGAAACTTCGTGTGCCCACGTGGTCGCCTTCGGCGAAAATCTTCGTGGACGGCAAGAGAAAGTGCGGTATTAAAGCAAAGGACGGTTATTGGACGGTCAAGGTAGAAAAATCCGTCGTAGAAATTTTCTTTGATTCCGCTGTAAAAGTGGTGGAACTCAACGGAAAAGTTGCCTTTAAAAAAGGGCCCTACGTCCTTGCGCGCGATCAAAAACTTGGCGAAGATATCGCGGCACCTATCCGTTTGAAAGAGGGTAGTGCCGTCGTTTCGCCTTTCAAGAATGATGTGTTTGATTGCGACTATGCGTACAAATTGCAGACGAAAGACGGGGAAATCTCTTTATGCGATTACGCACACGTCGGCAAGGAATACGACACCGAGGATTGTAATATCGGCGTTTGGTTCGAACAATAATGAGGTACAAATCGCATCGAGATGAAAGTTTTCGATGCGATTTTCGCACTAAAAAATGCATTGAGGTAATAGCGTGAAAAAACTTTTTAAAAATGCAACGATTGTCGACGTTTTTACGGGGGCGCTGGATAATGCGTGCCTTCTTGTTGAGGACGATAGAATCATAGGCGTTGGCGCTTATGAGGATGATTGCGCGGACGAAGTAGTGGATCTTTCGGGAAAATATGTTTGCCCGGGATTTATCGACGGGCATATGCATATTGAGAGTACGATGATGACGCCTGCGAGGCTTGCCGAGGTGTCGTTGCCGCACGGGACGACGGCGGTCGTTGCCGACCCTCATGAGATAGCCAACGTGTGCGGCGTTGACGGTCTGGACTATATGTTGGAGGCAAGTGAAGATATACCCTTAAAAGTCTTCTTTACGCTTCCTTCTTGCGTTCCTGCGACGGCTTTTGACGAAGCGGGAGGGCGTCTCGCTGCTAAAGATTTACGGGATTTTTATCATGAGGAACGCGTCGTCGGTTTGGCGGAAATGATGAATTATCCAGGCGTGATTTATCGCGACGAAGACGTCCTTGAAAAAATAGCGGACGCAAAGAAACATAATATGGTTGTAGACGGACATGCCCCCTTGCTTTCGGGCAAAAAACTTGATAAATATGTCGGGGAAGGGATAGGCAGCGACCACGAATGCAGCAATTTTGAAGAGGCGTTGGAAAAGATAAAAAAAGGGCAAATGATTATGATAAGGGAGGGTACGGCGGCTCGCAACTTGCAGGCGCTGTTGCCGTTGTTCGACGCACGGTATTCACATAGGTGCATGCTAGCGACCGACGATAGACACCCTGCCGATTTGTTGGCTGACGGTCACATTGATAATATCGTGAGGAAGGTGGGCGAGTACGGCAAGTCGGTGATTACGGCTATCCAGATGGCTACGATTCAAGCGGCACAGTATTTTTCTCTTCCCGATATCGGTGCGATTGCTCCTGGCTTTAAGGCGGATTTTTTGGTTTTAGACGACTTGAATTCCGTCTCGATAAGCGAGGTTTACGTCGACGGCGAATTGGTGGCGAAAGATGGCGAGGCGTTGCCGTTTGATGCCCCGTCCGTGACGCGATATATAGAAAATATCGTCAAAAATTCCTTCCACGTTTCTCCGTTGTCGGCAAAGGATTTTTACGTCCAACCCAACAAGAAAAAGTGTCGGGTGATTATGGTGCGCCCTGGGCAATTAATTACGGACGAATGGCAGACGACGCTGGATTTTTCCAAAGGGAACGGCGTTGATTTGAGTCGTGATATTTTGAAGTTGGCGGTCATTGAAAGGCATAAGCAAACGGGTCATATAGGACTTGGATACGTTGGTGGGATAGGGCTTAAAAAAGGTGCGATTGCATCTTCCGTGTCGCACGATTCGCACAATATAATAGTGATAGGGTGCACGGAAGAGGATATGGCGCTGGCTGCGAACAGGATTATCGAGATGGGCGGTGGCAACGTCGTCGTAGCCAACGGAAAGGTACTGGCCGAGATGCGTTTGCCGGTCGCAGGATTAATGTCTGAGGAGAGTGCTCGACAAATTGCGCTGCAAAATAAACTGGTGCGTTTTGCCGTCGACGATCTTGGCGTAGCGGAGGGAATGGAGCCGTTTATGAATATGGCGTTCGTCAGTTTGCCTGTAATTCCACACTTAAAGATAACTCCTGGAGGGTTGGTGGACGTCGATAAGTTTGAAAGGGTATCCCTGTTCGTCGAAGAGTAGTGGTTGCCTTTATAATTTGATAAATATGTAAAATCGTCTCGCAACAGGGGGCGATTTTTTATTTGTTTGTGTTGCGAGACAAAAACACAATATATTGTATATTTTCAATATAATATAACAAAAAATAAACGATTTTACAATTATACAACACAATTTTACAATACTGGACGCTATAAGGGTGATAAAATGGTATAGGTGCATAGTGCATATTGGGCGCATTATTGCCCCTTACATTAGTAATAATTATCCAAAAGTATAGGAGAATGGATATGAAAAAATGGCAAGCAGGTATCTTTTTAACAGCAATCGTTGGTGTCTTTGCTGGGTCTGCGGCGGCTTTCGTCGAAGCCTCTGATTTCAAAGAAATTTTTAGAGATAAGACCCCCAAATACGTAAGCGTTGACTGTTATACCTCCGATTCGCACGCTGGTACTGCGACGTTGACCCAAGGCGGACAAGACATTTCGGGGCAAAGCGTCCAAGAAGGCGTGCGTGTCACGTTGACGGCGGTAGAAGCACCCGGATACGTTTTTGTGGGCTGGTATCGTGTCGACAACGGTCAGCCGTTGTTGGATAACGACAACAAGCCTGTCACGGCTAAAACTTATACGTTTAACGCCTTTTCTACAAAGTTGGAGGCGCGTTTTAGACCGGTCAATGCCGTAGTGGATATGAAAACGGTCGAAATCCGTAGCCAACAACTTGAAAACGGTGCAATTGCAGGTAAGGTGCAAGGTGGCGGTCAGTACGTGCTTGGCGGTTCCGCTACCATTGTTGCTACGCCTTTCTATGGCTTTGATTTCCTCGGTTGGTATGACGGCGACGACCTTGTATCCAACGCCGCAACCTATACTTTTGCGGTGGAAGGGGATATTTCGCTCGCGGCTAAATGGGCGGTTAAAAAATATTCGTTTATTATCGCGCACGAAATTGACGGCGTGGCAAGCGAGGCTGGCGTGGCAGGTACGATTGAAGACGCACCCACGGACCCCGTTGTGCACGGCGGCGAAGTGATATTGCTTGCAAAAGAAAAGAGCGGATACGTATTCGACGGTTGGTACGAAGGAGCGATCTGCAAGACGAAAGATGCCCAATATAGATTCACTGCCGATAGAGACAGGAACTTAACGGCAAAGTGGAAAGAAATCAAATATAATATCAGCGTCACCAAGAACTTTGAAGAAGCAGGTGAAGTCACGGGCGCAGGTACATATAAAGAAGGTGCGTCCGTCACCCTGACGGCTACGGAAAACAAAGGCTATAAGTTCCTTGGCTGGTACGAAGGGGACAAAGCAGTGCCTTTAAGCGAAGAGTTGACCTATACCTTCAACGCTGAGGCTAATTTGTCTTTGACGGCTAGATGGGAAGTTAGCATTTCCGAATACGTCGTTAACGTTTTGAAAAATATTGAGAACGCAGGTACGGCTACGGGTGGTGGCT
>JAFVXN010000085.1 GCA_017501125.1 Clostridia bacterium | reverse complement strand
TATCCCCGCAGTCAGCGAGGCGTTGAAGGGTACCAACATCGGCCTCGGCGCTGAAAACGTACACTTTGCTGAAAAAGGTGCTTACACGGGCGAAATCTCCGCCGCTATGCTCCTCGAATACGGCGTACAATATGTCATCATCGGGCACAGCGAACGCCGTCAATACTTCGGCGAAACGGACGAGACGGTTAACAAGCGTACCCTCACCGCTTTGAAGGCTAGTCTTACCCCCATCGTCTGCGTCGGCGAATCCCTCGAAGAAAGAGAAACTGGCAAGACGGAAGCCGTCCTTGAAAAGCAAATCAAAGAAGGGCTTGCTGGCATCGAAGATCTTACCAAAGTCGTCATCGCTTACGAACCCGTCTGGGCTATCGGTACGGGCAAAACCGCAACCGCAGCACAAGCAAACGAAACGATTGGTTTCATTAGAAAGACGCTCGGTGAGATGTTCTGCCCCAACTGCGCGGCGGCTACTCGTATCCAGTACGGCGGCAGCATGAACGCTGGCAACTGCAAAGAATTGATGGCAATGGAAGAAATCGACGGCGGTCTCATCGGCGGCGCTTCCCTCAAAGCCAACGACTTTGCTACCATCGTTAACTTCGACAAATAATCAATTTTGACGAACGTGGGGGCGGGAAAATGCGGTTATACGCAACCCTGCCCCCGTCTTTTTGAATTTTTCTTATCAAAACGTTATTATTAAAGGCGCAAAGACGCAAGCATAGGCAAGGAGCGTGAGTGGCGACGACGGACGCGTACATAACCGTACGCAACCAAGGCGGCACGAAGCGCGACGCCGTATTGCGACGCATATACCACCTTAGGAGACAGTATGAAAAAACCTTACGCTATTATCATTATGGACGGGTATGGGATTAACCCCAACCCCAACGGCAACGCTATCGTTGCAGACGGCAGTAAATACGTCAACGAACTCATCAAAACCTACCCTTCGGCACAACTCGGCGCTAGCGGTATGTCCGTAGGCTTGCCCGACGGACAAATGGGCAACAGCGAAGTCGGTCACCTCAATATCGGTGCGGGTCGTATCGTCTATCAAGACCTCACGAAAATCACCAAAGATATCCGCAACGGAGAATTCTTTAAGAACGAACAACTGCTCAAAGCCATGCACGCAGCAAAGGCAAAAGGCACGAAGTTGCATCTGTTCGGGCTCGTCTCTACGGGTGGCGTCCACAGCCATACCGAGCACCTTTACGCACTCGTAGAAATGGCAAAGAGAGAAGGATTGGATAACGTTTTTGTGCACGCTTTCACCGACGGACGAGACGTTGCGCCTACCTCGGGGGCTGATTTCCTTGCGGAATTACAAGCGAAGATGGACGAACTCTCCTTCGGTAAAATCGCCTCCGTTTGCGGTAGATACTACGCCATGGACAGAGACAACAACTGGGATAGAGAGGAAAAGGCGTACGATATGCTTACCCTCGGTACGGGCGTACAATTCGAAGGGAGCGCGGCGGACGCGGCAAAAGCCTCTTATCAAAACGGCGTGACCGACGAATTTATCCTGCCCACCAACCTGACGGAAGGCGGCAAACCCGTCGCCCTCATCGGCAAAGAAGATAGTATTATCTTCTTCAACTTCCGTCCCGACAGAGCAAGACAAATCTCGCGCGTCTTCTCGCAAAAAACCTTCCCCTTCGTGGACAAGAAGACGGGCGCAACGCTTGGTTTTGAAAGGAAAACGGGGTTCCTTTCCCCTACTTTCGTGGGTTTTGCGGTGTATGATTCCTCTTTTGAGGACGTCGGCGTCGCTTTCCCGCCCGACGAAATCACCAACACCTTGCCTCAATATCTTTCCGCAATCGGCAAAAAACAATTGCATATCGCAGAGACGGAAAAATACGCGCACGTCACCTTCTTCTTCAACGCGAAGTTGGAGGCACCCGTCGAAGGCGAGACTCGTATCGTTATCCCTGCCCCGAAGGTGGCAACCTACGACCTTCAGCCTGAAATGAGCGCATACCTCGTCACCGACAAGGTCCTCGAAGAACTCGAAACGGGCGAATACGACGTAGTCATCTTGAACTTTGCAAACTGCGACATGGTCGGTCATACGGGCATCATGGAAGCGGCGGTCAAAGCGGTACACACCGTCGACGAATGCGTCAAGAAAGTCACGGATAAAATCCTCGCCATGGGCGGTAGCGCCCTCGTCACCGCCGACCACGGCAACGCTGACCAGATGATCGCGGACGACGGCGTAGGT
>JAFVXN010000084.1 GCA_017501125.1 Clostridia bacterium | reverse complement strand
GAAGAGCGTGCGTAATACCAATATTTTGACCTTCGACGCCGACTACCACTTCTGCTACGACTTCTATCTCAACTATCTGTATAGAGAACCCGTCTTGGCAACGCCCAAGCAAATTTATCACAACTTCGTCTCCGTCAACCTTTTCCGCGCGCTCACCCTTTGTGGGTACGAACTGGCTGACAGCGAAGCGACTATTGCCGTCAGCAACTCGATTAAACTGAGATACGAAGAGGTGGCGTTTGCCAACGACCTGTTCACCATCCGCGTTTGCCCTACCGAGGACGGCGATTTGATGCTGAAAGTCAAGGCAAATCCCGACTTTAACGAAAGCGTCTTTATGGTGCGCATCGTCAACAAGGCGCGCGTACGCGAAGAACATCTCTTTACCAGCGTCAACCGCTACGCAAGAGAACTCAACGCGAACAAGGACGAGTCCGTAACGAGAGAATTCCTCGTCAGCGACTACGCCCCCACCAAAGAACCCAACGCTTTCTACGTCGAACCCGCCATGGCGGACGTCCTTAAAAAATTGCAGGATCTTATCCGCAACTGCACCATGCTGGCGGAAGGCTCCTTCTATATCCACTCCCGTATCTGTCCCGTCTGCGGCAGCAACCTCGTAGCCCCCGACGGCAACGATTACCTTTGCGCACATTGCGAAAGCATCTATCACATCTTCGGCTACGGCGCAAAAATGTACCTCTGGCTCAAACAATTGCCCGACGTCAAGACGACGGACGAAATCGACGAGATTTTCGAAGAAAAACAACCCGTCGTTCAACGCATGCGTCTGCGCGTAGAGCGTAGCGAAAAGACGGAGGAAACGCCCGCTGACGAGGCTGACGAGACGGCACAAGAGCCCGTCGAAGAAACCGCCGAAGAGAAAGAGGCAAACGTAGACGAATTACCTACCTACTACGCGGAAGAGCCCGTTGACGAAAAGGATTATCCCGTCGTGGAAGAGGAACCCGTCGAAGAAACGCCCGTGGAGGAAGAACCTATCGACGAGCCCGTCGAAGAAACGATTGAAGAGCCCGTCCAAGACGAGGTGGTATTGCCCGTAGAAGAGCCTATCGAAGAGGAGGCAGAGGAAAGAAAAGTCACCCCCGTGGTCACCGGTCCTCGCCGTACGCGTATACGCCTGCACGTGCAAAATAAAGAAGTCGCGCCTGCGCGCGTAGAAGAAGCGCAGGAGCTCTCCGTTGAGGAACCTGACGATTCCCCCGCGCACGTCGACGTCGTCAACTAAATTATCACGAAGAAAAAAGACCTTTGCGTTTTGCAAAGGTCTTTTTTTATCTACCAGCGCGGAGGGTCGTTCAAGATGAGGGAAACGCCGTCGCCGACGTGTCTTATCCCTGGTACGAGCGGGTGATGCAACGGCTTTTGAAAGGTCGTGCCTTTTCGTATCTGCCCTATCAGGTCAAAATATTTTTCTATCGTCTCTATCGCAGGCATCTTCTCGCCGTGCGCAGGGTATATCGTCGTCACGCCGTGCTTTTCAAAGGCGGTTTTCAAAAGGCGCAGGCTGTCCTCGAAGACGGCAAGCGTCGTCGACTCGCGCAACTGCAACCACACGTATTTCGATAGCGTATCGCCCGTAAAACATACGCCCTTCTTTTCGTCGATAAAACAGCAACACCCTTGCGAGTGCCCTGGGGTATGCACGAGAGAGATTTTTCTATCTCCTACGTCGAATTCCGTCCGTCCCAAAAAGAAACGTGGCAGAGGTCTATCCGCCTGCACCACCGTCTCGGGCGACAACAGGAATTCCCTTTCACTTTCCGCACAATCGGGCATGGAAAAGGTGGACAAAACCCGTGCCAAAAAGGCTTTGTCGTTGCTCTCGTACCAAACCTTCTCGTCTGCCTCGTGAACGTAGGCGTCTTGGAAAAATCGTGCGCCCAAAGCGTGGTCGATATGCGCGTGGGTGATGAGCACCGTCACGGGCTTGTCCGTGTATTTCGCTACTAATTTATCCCAGCGTTTTCCGCCGTATCCGCTGTCAATCAGCAAGGCCCTATCCCTGCCTATTATCAAATAAACGTATACCTGCCCCATGGGACCGTAGTCCGCAAAGCGGTATACTCCGTCGTATAAAAGTTCTCCGTCCATAGGTTCCTCAAAAAAAGTATACGCTTTTTACTCGGCTTTTTTGCGCGCTAATTTTTGCAGGCGCAACAAGCGAAAGCGATTGTAGCGTTGCAACAGCGTGAACAGCGTATCGAACAACGCCGCTATCAGCGAGGTCAAGGCGTAAACGACTAAGTCGATAATATCAAACGTGAAAAAGTAAAAGGCTATCGGCAAAAAAGAAAGCGCGGCAATCGTTTCGTGCACCGCCTCGGCTTGCAGAGTGTTGGCGATTAGTTGGTCCGTCGTCAACTGCTTGATATCGAACTTCTTTGGATTGTAGGTAGGCAAATTCCCCTTCCACTTTTTCAGGCGCAAAAAGGCGTACAGTTTTTGCTCCCCTCTCTTCTCCCTAAACCAGCCGCTATCCGCCTTCAAACGGCGAAAGCACGCCGTCTCCACCACGTAGCCGACGAAAAGTCGCATGGCAAAGTGGTAAAAAATCGTGCCGCTCGTCAACAAAAAAGTCAACGTCCAACCCTGTGGCGTACAGGCGTGTAAAATCACCGCCGTCACAAAAGTCAATCCCGACAAGACGGCGCATACGTTGAATAATAAGGCAAACGAAGGGTTACGCTTTTTCATCCAACCTCTCCAACAACTCCTCAGGCGAAGCCACGAGCGTCGTCGCGCCGTTTTCACGCAAAAACGCCTCGTCCTTAAAGCCCCACAGGACGGACACGCAATCCACCCCTGCCGCTTTTGCCGTCAGTATATCCACCTCGCTATCCCCTACGTACAGCGTCTCTCGTGGCGTCACCCCCACCTCTTCCATCACGGAAAACAACGCGTCGGGGGCAGGTTTTTTTCGTACGCCCGCCGCCTCGTTCTCACCGACCGCTAAGGTGATGTAATCGCCAAAATAGTCCTGCACCAACTTTTTCGTCGCAAAGTCCGCCTTGTTGGAAAGCACCGCCAAGGCAAATCCTTTTTCTTTCAGCGTCGCCAGCAAAGGAAGAATTCCTTCGTAGGGCGCGGTCTTGTCCTTGCAATGGGCGATATATTCCTTTTTGAAGGTCGTCAGCATATCCGCTTTATAGGGCGCAGGCGCGGCACAACGGCGCATCAGCATCTCGATGCCGTTGCCGATAAAGGTGCGCACCTCTTCCCTCGTACGGGCGGGTAAACCGTAGACGGAAAGCGCCGCGTTGGCGGCGCCCGTCAAATCGTCCAGCGTATCTAAAAGCGTCCCGTCCAAATCGAACGCTATCAATCTATATCTCATAACACCGCCTTAATCGCCTCGATTGCGCCCGTGCGGTTCTCGCAACCCGTCTTTTCGTAGATGGCGGAGATGTAGTTCCTCGTCGTCCCTTCGCCGAGTTTCAGCGCGGCGGATATCTGCCTGTTGGTAAACCCTTCGAACATCATAAGCGCAATCTCCACTTCCCTATCCGAAAAGCCGAAAGCGCGTTTTATCTTAATCTCCCGATCGTTCGCCACCGTCGTCGCCGCCGCCGCAATACGCTGGGCAATCTTCGCAGGCAAGATGGTGTCGCCTGCGTGCGCGTTCTTAATCGCGTCGATGATAGCCGCGGCGCTACTGTCCTTCAAAAGATAGCCGCTGGCGCCGTGGTTGATGGCGTTCAGGATATAGTCGCTGTCGTCGAAGGTGGTCAAAACCACGACCTTTACGCTAGGGTACGTCGCCTTGATACGTTGGGTCGCGACTACGCCGTTCATATTAGGCATACGGATATCCATCAGCACGACGTCTACCGCCGTCTTCTCCATCATTTCCAGCGCCTCGAACCCGTCGGCGGCTATGCCGACTACCTCTAACGCCGCGTCCGTCTCCAGTACGCTCTTAATCCCTTCTGCAAGATCCGCCTGATCGTCGGCAAGCAATACTTTGATTTTCATCACTTCTCCTCCTTTGCTTGGTCGTTATCCTCTATCGGCAACGATATCATCACCTCGAATCCTTCGTCGGGTTCGGTGTAGAAAGTCACCTCTCCGCCGAATTCCTTCGCCTCTTTTTCCATACCCGTCAGCCCAAAGCCTTTGACCGTTTCCTTCTCCTGCCCCTTGCCGTTGTCGCTGAGCAGGAATCGTATGCGCCCCTCTACCTCTTTGAGTTCAAAATAGAACGCCGTCGCACCGCCGTGGCGGAGCCCGTTGGATATCCCCTCTTTTAGCGAATTGCAAAGATAGCGATACTTTCTATCCCCGACGCTGACGTCGTCTACGGAGTGGCGTATCGTCACGTCCGTGCCGTCCGTCGACTCCGCGATAATCTCTAATAACGCCGTCTTTAACGTAGGCTTTCCTAAACTACCAGAAAGCAGGTGCACGCTCTCGCGCAATTCCTCTAAGGCGTGTTTTGCCTGCAAGTTGGCTGCGACGATTTTTTTCTTCGCCTCCTGCGGATCCTTTTCGACGATGAGTTTCGCCGCCTCCGTCTGCATAATGACGGTGGTAATCGAATGCCCCGCCGTGTCGTGGATATCCTTGGCGATACGCTGTCTTTCTTCGAGCGCCGTCACCTCGGCTAACTCGTCGTACGCCTTTTGCAAGCGCGCGTTGCTCTCGTCTAAATCCCGCGTCGCCGTCATCAGTTTTAGATACTGTCTGTAAAATTCCAAAAGGAAGTTGACCGCCACGAAGTGCGCCGTCAAAAAGACGATTGCCTCCGCCGCCTGCGACAATAGCAGGAACAAATCGACGTTGCCGTACCGCAATACGAGCGCCACCAAAGCGTACGCCGTCAAATACACGGGTACGCCGATCCCGAAGATGAGCGCCGCCACGCGGATTTTCTTCGACGCCAGATAAAACTCCGTCAAGATAAGGATATAGAGGATAAGCACGTAATAACTCTCCGTCAACGCCACTAGCCCGAACACGCACGTCAAAACCACGACGTAGCAGAGAACCTTCCACCCCTTCTTTTTTGCGACGAAAAGATTGAGCGTCTCCACCGCCCACAACAGCGCCAGCATACCGCCCGTCACCGCCATTTTCCAGCCGTCCACCTTACCGCTGAACATCTGGATGAGAATCATCGTCGCAACTACCCCTATCAAAACGAGAATCAGCACCTTCCCCGCGCGGAAAAGCACCTTTTCGTCCTTTAACCCGAATCGGTCCAAGAACTTGTATTTCTTCTCCTGAACGGGTGAGTCAGGATTAGGTTGTCTTTCATCTTTTCTTTTCATAGTTGCCTTCGTTAGTCCTTGATTACGCCGACGTATTTCCCGTCTCTTAACTCGAATTCTATTTTGTTCAAATCCTTCCTAAACGCCGCGGAAAAATCCGCCTCGCCATAACTAAGATCCTTATTCGTCTCGCCCTCGCCCTTATAATTGTGGATGGCGTACCGATCGAACAACTCCTTCATCTTGCCCGCTTTGTAATAACTATAACAGCCGTCGTCCGCCACGATAATATGGTCGCAGAACAGGACGTTGTGAAAACTGCACATCAGTTGACATATCTTCGTCATTTCGTCGTCGTCCGTCGAAGGCGTCGCCACGCCTTGCGGATGATTGTGCACGGCGATAACGCCGCTCGGCTCGTTCTCCATAATAATCTGCGTGAATTCCGAAGGGTTGATGGCGACGGCCTCTTCCGTCCCTTCAAAACTCCTCCGCATAGAAATCCTACCGTCCGCATTAATCAAGTAAAAATTCAGCACCTCCGTTTTCAGTCCCCTATAATCGTCCTCGATATAGCGGATGAACGCTTCGGCGTCGTATCTATCCCAGATGGTCAAATCCGTCTTTTTTACGGGGCGAAGAAGCGCGCGGTTGCAGCAAGCCAGTGCGTAGATAAACGCCGCCGTTTGCGGTCCTATCCCTTCCACCTGACGCAACCTTTTCATATCCGCCTTAAAAAGTTGACGAATCCCACCGAATTCCGAAATTAAGCGATGGGCTAAATCGTTGGTGTTGCGGCGTTTGAAGACGTAAAAGAGGAGAAGTTCTAACAACTCCGCGTCACTGAGTGGCTCCGTCTCCATCTTCTTCAAAAATCTTTGCCTATGCTGACTATGGTCTTTTCTTGTCTCCGTCGTTTGCTCCATACCCGTATTATAACATATTTTTTGACATTTGTCAAAAAAATCTAAAAAATAATTATTCCCACGGCCTCTTTTTTGCTATTATCTTTACCTTTTTGCAAAAAGGGTGTATAATAGAGGGGTAAGGAGCACGACTATGCACAATACGGAAAAATATTTTTTAGAGGCGGTCGAAAGCGTGCGCGAGATGATACGATTCGACTCCTCCTATCAGCCGCAAGACGGCTACCCCTTCGGGGAAGAAAACGCAAAATGTCTACGCGCTTTTTTGGGCCTTGCCGACACCTTTGGTTTTGAGACGGTCAACTACGACGACTACGCGGGCGAAATCCGCTTTGGCGAAGGCGAGCCCTTTGCCGTGCTTGCCCATCTCGACGTCGTCCCTGCAGGTAGCGGTTGGAAATATCCTCCTTTTGCCGCCGTCGTCAACGACGACGTCTCGTCGGGAGGGGTCGCAGGCAGAAAAATTTGGGGACGGGGCGCTATGGACGACAAAGGCCCTGCCGTCGCTTGTCTGTACGCTTTGAAAGCGCTCAAAGAGGAAGGATTTTTACCCAAACGCAAAATTCAGTTCATCTTGGGGTGCAACGAGGAAAACGGCTGGAAGTGTATCGACTACTACAAATCCAAGACGACGATGCCTAAGGAAGGGTTTACGCCCGACGCCGATTTTCCCGCCATCTACGCCGAAAAAGGCATCTTGCATCTACGCCTCTCCTTTCCCCTGTCGGGGCAGGACTGCACCTTCTTGCAGGGCGGAGAGGCGGCTAATATGGTCTGCGACGACCTCGTCGCGCGTCTCTCAAAACGGGCTGGCAACGCCGTTGCTTTGCACCGAAATCCCGTCTTGGGGACTACCCTTTCCTACGACAACACGACGGGGATTCTGCGCGTGAGAGGCAAGTCGGCACACGGCTCCACGCCCGAAAAGGGCGCCAACGCCTTCGAGGCTTTTCTCGCCTTTTTCGCGACCTTGGACGAGGGTGCAAAATCCGCCTACGACCTCCTGTACAACGACGTCTTACGCCTCAAAGATATCGTAGACGAAACGGGTGCGTGCACCACCTCCGTCGGCAAAGTTTGCCTGCAAGACAACGCCTTAGAGGTCACGCTTGACGTGCGCTTTCCTGCCACCCACAAGCGGGAGGAAATCACGCAAATCCTACAAAAACACGGGGTGCTGGTGCAGATTTTGCACTATCAGCCCCCTTTATACAACGACCCGAACGATAAACTCGTCTCTACCCTGGTAGGGGTGTACGAGCGTGTGACGGGCAAAAAATCGCGTCCTTGCGCCATCGGTGGCGGCACGTACGCGCGCGCCTTGGAAAAAGGTTGCGCCTTCGGTCCCGAACAGGACGGCGACGAGGCGACCATTCATCAACCCAACGAATATATCACCTTTGATAGGTTGCGCCTGCTAATCCGCGTATATTACGAAGCCATAAAAGCGCTTTGTTCGTAAACAAAAATCACCCGTCGAATCGGGTGATTTTTATTTAACCGTTTTGCATAAAACTTTGAAAGATTGCGTCGGCGACCTTCATGCCGTCCGCAGCGGCGGAGGTAATACCGCCGGCATACCCAGCCCCTTCGCCACACGGGTACAAACCCTGCAACGTGACCGATTGCATATCCTCGCCACGCTCTATCCTGACGGGGGAACTCGTCCTGCTCTCCACGCCCGACAACACCGCGTCGTAGCGGGCAAAGCCCTTCATCCTTCCGTCCATAATCGTCAACCCTTCCTTTAACGCGGTGACGATTGCGGGTGGCAATACCGCGCGCATATCCGCGAACGCCGTCCCCGCCGAATAGGAAGGAAGAATTTCGCCGAAACGGCGACTTTCTCTATCCTGCAAAAAATCGCCGACGAGTTGTACGGGCGCGGCGTAATCACCACCGCCCGCCAAAAAGGCGTTCCGCTCCAGACGGCGTTGGTATGCTATCCCTGCCAAGGGGTGATCGGAATCAAAATCTTCCCTCTTAACCTGCGCAATCAACGCGGCGTTGGCGTTGACCTCGTCTCGGGCGTAATTGCTCATTCCGTTGACGACCACGCCACCCCGTTCGCTGGTCGCTGGCACGACGATACCGCCAGGACACATGCAAAAGGTAAAAGACGCACGCTCGCTACCGTGCGCGACGAGTTTGTAGTCGGCAGGGGGTAATTTGGCGTACGAATCGCCGTACTGCGCCCTCGAAATATCCGCCTGCAAATGCTCGATACGCAACCCGACGGAGAATTCCTTTTGGCTGATTTTTATCCCTTTTTCGTGCAATTTTTCAAAGGTGTCGCGTGCGCTGTGCCCGATGGCAAAGACGACGGTAGAGGTCTCTATCTCTTCCTCTTTACCCGTCCTTAAAGACATAGTCTTTACCGACGATATTCTTCCTGCCTTTTGCGTCCAGTCGACAAGCAGGGTATCAAAGCGTACCTCACCGCCGCGCGCGATAATATCCTCACGCATATTCCTGACGATACGGCGGAGGTTGTCGGTGCCGAGGTGCGGCTTGTTCAACCACAGGATTTCTTTGGGTGCGCCGTAGTCGACGAAGGTCTCCAGCACCGCTGCGTTATATCCGCCGTGCGTCTGCGTATTGAGTTTTCCGTCCGAGAAGGTGCCTGCGCCCCCTTCGCCGAACTGGATATTGCCGTTCTCGTCCAGCACTTTCGTCGCGACGAAGGCGTCTATCTTTTTCGCCCTTTCCTCTACGCACGGTCCACGCTCTACGACGACGGGCTTTATCCCCCTATCCAACAAGCGCAGGGCGCAAAACAGCCCCGCAGGGCCACTGCCCACCACCACGACGGACTTTTCGGGCGTTTTGTTCTTTGGCAATCTTTCGATTTCTTCCTTCTTCGGCTGGAAGGGCTTATCGTCGAATTCTATCGTGTACACATAGTGCAGGTTATGCTTATCGCGCGCGTCAAGGGATTTTTTGCGGATGGCAAAATGCGCGGCCTTTTTCTTCAACGATTTCTCCGCCGTCTTCAAAAGTTCGCTCTCCGCCCTATCTATCGGTAATTTTACGCCCGAAAGCACCTTTAACGCCATACCTGTCCCCTACTTTTTATCAATCGCCGCCGCCACTTTACACGCAGACGCGTACGCCCATTGCAGGTTGAATCCGCCGCATTGTCCGTCTACGTCCAAAATCTCGCCAGCCAAATACAATCCTTTTACTTTCTTGCTCTGCAAGTTTTCGTCCACTTCCACCGTCGGTACGCCGCCCTTGGTCACCTGCGCGTAATCAAAGCCGAGGCTACCCGTCACGCGCACGTCAAACCGCTTGACCAGCGCCGCAACGTCGCCGCCCTCCTCGCCGTAGCGGCGAAGGATAGCACGGCCTATCTGGTTGTTGACCACGCCGCAAAGGAGTTCTTCTCCCCCCAAGCGCGCTTGCTTGTCCGCCAAAAAGTCGCGCAAAGTCGCCTCGTCCACCGTCGGGGCAAAATCGAGGAGCAATCTCACGTCCTTTTCCAGACTGGACGCAATATACGCCGAAAGACGGAAAATTGCGTCGCCAGAAACGCCGTATTCGGTAAAGATGACGTCCCCCGACAAAGCGAGCACCTCGTCACCGTCTACGAGCACGCGCACGTCGCAATCTTGCGCGCGTATCCCTTTAAGCGTCTTCGTCCAGCGCGTATCCGCCTTCAACTGTACGAGGGAGGGATAGACGGGGGTGACGGTATGTCCAAGGCTCTTTGCCAAGCCGTAGCCTGCGCCGTCCGTGCCAAAATTCTTCGCCGCTTTGCCACCTGCACAAAGCACTACGTTTTCGGCAAAACATCTCCTTTCCTCGCCCGAAGACGAGACGGTCAGCAAAAATCCGCCCTCCGTCTTTTTAATCGCGCGTACCTCGGTGCCCAAGCGCACGTCCACGCCATGCGCCGCCACCTCTCTTCGTAAAAGGTCGGTGATAGAGGAGGCTTGACGGGAGGCAGGATAAATTCTTCCCCGCTCGTCGCATATACACAATCCGCCCAGCATATGAATATAGTCGACGAAACTGTCTCTACCGTATTCGCCGATTATGCGTTTTGCCAGCGTCGTACCGCCGTCCGCAACGGAAAAATAGGTGGCGTTTTCCACCTCGGCGTTGCTGATATTCCCTTGTCCGTTGCCCGTGGCGGAGAGTTTTTTCCCCACCCTAACCAACTTTTCAAAGAGGACGATGCCATCCCCTTGCAGGCGCGCCGCGCATACGAGCCCAGCCGCTCCGCCGCCGATAACGGCAGTAGTAAATTTTTCCATAGCCGTTTTATTGTACTCCTTTTAAAAAATTTTGTCAAATTTTTAAGAAAAGGTTTGAAAAGTTGACCGAGCGCGATTGACTTTTTTTCTTTTTTGTATTAAAATATGGATATTGAAGCAATAAATCTTTTCATCTATGATGAATAGGAGGTTTTTTATGGAATTTTTTCAAACTATCTGGAGTAGTATTTTGAACTTCTTCACCATGGTTGGGGAGTGGTTTATGGGCGTTTTCGCGACCATTAGCGCATTCTTTGCAGGTGACGGCTTCAACAACGCAGTGCTTACCGTCTCCGCATTCCTTCTCTCCACCGTCCCTCTTTTCGGCGTGGAGATCCCTTGGTGGGCGATTATCGCGGCGGCGGCTGCCTTGCTCGTGATTATCCTCGTGATCGTTATCGCCGTATCCGTATCTTGCGCAAAGAAGAAAAAAGCGGCAAAAGCAGCGGAAGAAGAGGCAAATAAACCCGTTATGGCAATCGAAATCGACGACGAGGAACCCGTCGTTGCCGAAGAAGTGCCCGTCGTAGAAGAAGCACCCGTCGAGGCAAAACCTCTCGCCAACAAAGAAGAGTCCCCCGTCGAAGAAACGGCGGAAGAGCCCGTTGCTGAACCCGTAGCGGAGGAAGAACCCGTAGAAGAAGCAACCGAAGCGCCTGCCGAAGAGCCTGCAGAGGAGCCCGTAGAAGAAGTAGCCGAAGAAACGGCTGAAGAACCTGCGGAAGAGCCCGTCGCAGAAGAGGCAGCCGAAGAAACGGCAGAAGAGCCCGTCGCTGAACCCGTAGCGGAAGAACCCGTAGCAGATACGGCTGAAGAGGACGAAGCGGCAAAGGCTGCGGAAGAAGAGGCAAGAAAAGCGGAAGAAGAGGCCGCTAAGAAGGCTGCCGCCGCTGAAAAGAGAAAGCAAGCCGCCGAGGAAAGAAAGGCGAAAAAGGCCGCTGAGATTGCAGCAGCCGCTGCCGTCGCTGCCCCTGTGGCAGAGCCCGCGGTAAAGGCGCCCCGCTACAGCGGTAAGTGGGTTCTCACCAAAGCAATGGTTGAGAACGAGGACGGCGAGCACTATTTCTTCGAATTGCGTGCGTCCAACGGACAAAAATTGCTTACGAGTTGGGAATACAACTCCTACCAAGGTGCGCTCCGTGGTATCGAGACCTACAAAACGAATATCGAAAAGGGCAACTTCCGCGTCTACGAGACGAAGAAAGGCGAATTCTTCTTCAAACTCTTGACGGGTAAAAACACCCTCCTTGGCACGGGCGCCAACTACCCCACCAAAGAAGGTTGCACGAAGACGATCGAGTCTGTAAAACGCTTTGCCCCCACCGCTATCGTCGATGAGAAAGTGGAAGAAATCGTCTACAAAGCAAACGAGGAAAGCGACTTCACCGAGACGGTAGAACAAGTTGACGAAGGCTACGTCGGCAAGTGGATTATCAACCTCACCAAGGGCGAGGACGATAAGGAAATCTACACCTTCGAGTTGTACGCCAACAACGGTCAATTGCTCCTCTCCAGCGAGGAATATTCTTCCTTCGTCGGCGTTATCAACGGTATCAACACGCACAAAGCCAACATTCAAAAAGGCAACTTCAGTATCCAAATGACCAAGAAAAAGGAATGGTTCTTCTTACTCCTCAACGGCAACAAGCAACCTCTTTGCCTTGGCGAACACTACAAAGCAAAGACCCGTTGCGAAAGCGCGGTAGAATCGGTAAAACGTTTCGCACCCAACGCGCCTATCTTCTTCAACGGCAAAGAAGTCAACGCTTAAAACCCTATCGATACGAAAAAAATCCCTCCTTCACGGAGGGATTTTTCTTTTGCATTTTTGCTAATTTTTACGCGGCTTATACGAGGAAGAACTCGACGATTAAAAGGATAATGAGGAAGGCGAAATTGAACGCCGAGAACAAGCCGATGTATCTGCCCACGCCCTTTTTGTCGTGCGAGGCGTATTGACGGAAAGTGATGAGACTAGCCAGCGAAGAGATGAGCGTTCCCACCCCACCGATATTGACGCCGACGAGCAAGGCACGGTAGTTGGTGGTGAATTGCGAAAGCAAAATCGCCGAAGGGACGTTGCTGATGAACTGACACGAGAGGGTCGACACGAGCAAGGGATTAAAATCCATAAGATAGCCGAAGAAATCTTTGACGGCGCCGATCCTTGCCATATTGCCCGAAAAGACGAAGAAGGCGGCGAAGGTACATAACAATCCGTAATCTACCTGCAACAGCGCTTTCCTGTCCATCACCGCTATCGCCAAGGGCACGATGATAAGCCCTGTTTGATAGGGAACTATCCCGAAGACGATGACGATGGAAAGGACGAACAACACGCCGTATATCAACGTCCTTGCCTTGGGCAACTTGACTTCCCCGCCGTCTATTATAAGAGGTTCCTTTTTGACAAAGACCAAGCAACAAAGGGTTATGAGCGCCACGGAAATGGCAAAAGGCGGGAGCATGGTCAAGACGAATTCGCCCGTCGGGATAGAAAACTTGTTGTAAAGGTATAAGTTTTGAGGGTTGCCGAAAGGGGTCAGCATACCGCCGAGGTTGGCGGCGATATTCTGCATAATGAAGGTGAACGCCATATACTTTTGCTTGCCCGTCGAAGACAAGACGAAGTAGCCCAAGGGCAAAAAGGTAAGTAGTGCCATATCGTTGGCAAGAATCATCGACCCTAAAAAGGTGATGTAGACGAGGGCGAGGATAGAGGCGCGCGTCGTCTTGAATATCGCCACGATTTTTTGGGAGAGGACGACGAAAAAGCGGACGTTCCTCAGCGCACATATCACCGCCAGCGTACAAAATAGACAGGTCAGCGTTTTTAGGTCGAAATAGCCTAGGTAGTCTAGGTCGGGAGGCACGAAAAACATCGTGACGACGGCGGCAAGCACCGCGATACACAGGACTACGTTCTTTACGATAAAGCCCCACGCCGCGTGCGTCGTCTTCGACAACACGGAGCGAACCCTATGCAGTTTTTCGTGACCGACGTGTCGCATATTTTCTCCTCTTCCTTCGTTTTCCGTAGCCTATTATAACACCACTTACGACAAAAATCCACTTATTTTTCCCGCTTTTTTATTTTTTCATAAAATAAAAAGGCTATTGACTTGCGCGGGCGTGTATGTTATAATAGCATTGAACTGTTAAGGAGTGCTTATGAAAAAATCCTTTTTCAAAAAATTATATATCACGATAGCGACGGGCGTTTTTTCCCTTGCCTTAGCGTTAGGTTTCATCTCGATGCAGCCCGTGACGCAAAAGGCGGACGCCGCCTCTTCCTTCTCTCTGCAAAAGACGAGTTTCGTCGAAGGCGAGGCAATCTACGTCTCTGCGACGGGTAGCGGTACCGACTGGGTAGGTATCTTCCGCGAGGGTGAAAGTTCTTCCGTCCTTTGGTATTACGTCGCACAAAATCCCTCCCCTTTTAATATCCTCAACGGAACGCCCAACGCCGGCGAGAGCGCGGCGAGCGTGACGGCTGGCAACTACGTCGTCGCTTACGTGCCCAACGATTTGCCTGGTATCGCCAACGCAACGCAGACGCAACCGATTACCGTCCTGCCCGCCTCTTCCCCTTCCGCACAAATGTCCCTCAACAAGACGAGTTTCGTCGAAGGCGAGCCCATCAACGTGACGGCTTTCGGCTCGGGAACGGACTGGGTGGGCATCTATCGCGAAGGGCAAAACCTTTCCGCGCGGTGGTACTACGTAGCGAACGCTGGCTCGGGCGCAACCGTCAATATCGCCACCTACGGCAACAACAACGAGGGCAACGGCATCTCCGCCACTATTAGCGCAGGCAACTACGTCGTCTATCTTATTAGGAACGACGGCGATTACACGAGCGCGGAGATTGCTATCCCCATTACGGTAAGCAAGGCGTCTGCCTTACGCGTAGAGAAAACGGAATTCGAGTTAAAACAACCCATTTTCGTCACGGCAACGCATAGCGATCCCAACGCTTGGGTCGGGCTTTACCGCTCGACGGAGAGCAGTTATTGCAGGTGGTATTACGTCAGTAGCGCCAACGGCGTCCCTTACGATATCACGAACGGGGAAAAGAATATCGAAGCCTCTTACTCCCCCAACGTTATGCGCGGCGATTATTATCTGCGCTTATTCGACGACGACGGCGCGGTGGTAGAAGAAATCGCCATCTCCGTTATCGCAGACCCCACTATCCCTTCCGCTCCCTTATCCGCCACCTACTCCCTTGAAAAGGATACGGACGGATACGCGACGGGCACGGTGTCCGTCACGATGCCTACGAGCGATTTGACGGATAGGTGCATCGCCCTGTTCTGGGGAGACGACGACGGCGTCTTTGAAAATTACTCGTATACCAAATTCAAGGTGACGGGCGAGACGACCTCTTTTACCTTTGGTAAAAACGTCATTATTCCTTTCGGTGCGACGAAATTGTACGTGTACGCCAAGAACACCAACGGCGACGCCCTGTCAACGACGCCCGTAATCGTGGACTTGCCCCAAGGCGCATCTCAAAAAAATCCGCTTAACTCAACGGGCAACTCCTTTTGGGTCATCAGCGATACGCACGTAGACCAAGACGTAAACCACGTACATAATCAACACTTTGCAGGGCTTCTTCAAGATATCGCCCGTATTGACGGAGGCGCAATGTCCCTCATCGTCAACGGCGATATGACCAACCGTGGCAGAGACGAAGATTGGGCAAATTTCCAAGCCATCTACGACGCAGCGACGGGCGTACCGCCTATGGTACTTGCTATGGGCAACCACGAATATTACAGCGGCACGTACGAATACGTCAACAGCAAATTCTACGAACTCGCCAAGTACCCTGACGGGACCCTCGTCAATAAAATGCACTACGACTACTGGCAAGGCGGATACCATTTCGTCTTCCTCGGTACGGACACTTGGCCACAGAACAACACGCACGCCGTCTTAACCCAAGAAACCCTCAACTGGTTGGACGCAACCTTGGACGACGGCAAAGACGAACACAAACCCACCTTCCTCTTCCTCCACCAACCCCTTTACAACACGGTGGCAGGTAGCCGTCCAGGCGAAGATTACAGCGGCGTCGAAGCAAGCAGCGAAGCGGCACTCCGCACAATTCTTGCCGACCACCCCGAGGTTATGCTCTTCGTCGGGCATACCCACTGGACGATGAACGCGGAAGCGAATATGTACGAGGGCACGGCGGAACTCCCCGTTCGTATGTTCAACACCTCGTCGGCAGGTTATCTTTGGACGACGTACGACAACGCCAGCGGCGACTACTTATACGGTAGCGAAGGATATTATCTTCGCGTAGACGGTAGCACGCTGTACGTAATGGGCTACGATTTCGTCAACGATCAATGGATTTCTGCGGCACAATACTGTATAGAACTCGACCCTGCTACCGATGAAGGTGGCAACGAAACCGTCCCTCCCGTACACGACTGTACGGACGAAGACGACGATCATCTTTGCGACGTGTGCGAGGAAAGACTTAGCGATTGCACCGATAGAGAGGACGACGGCGACCATAACTGCGACGTCTGCGGCGAATCCTACGGCACGCACGATTACAATAGCGGCAGATGGAGTTGCACGCAAACGCAACACGCGCCCTACTGCGAGTGTGGCTTGACGGGCACTTATGAAAATCACTACGACTCGCCCAAGGACGGCGACCACTTCTGCGATACCTGCAACTATCCTACGAGTACGTGTGCGGACAACGACAACGACCACGATTGCGACGACTGCGGGACAACGTTAAGTAGTTGTGAAGACCTAGACAAAAACCACGTTTGCGACCTCTGCAACGACAAAGATCACTTCTGCGACGTGTGCGACTCGATCATAGGCGAATGCGACGATTTGGACAGCGACCACCTTTGCGACGT